>JAQBYJ010000033.1 GCA_027622555.1 Verrucomicrobiota bacterium | reverse complement strand
ATATATAACCTTCTTATTGTATATAAGCAACTGACTGTCAATGAGTTAATTTATCAAAGTGCCCTTTAGAATAAATTTATGGACGATAACAAGAAACTAGAACTTATTTTGAATTTTTTAAAGGAGATACTAACATCTTTTTGGTTTTGGCTGGGTCTTGCTGTACTTGTTATCTTGATAATTATTGTTATTAGACACAAAAGCGATATTTCACATTTTCTTAGAAATTTTCGTCTTAAGGGTAAGAATTTTGATTTATATCCCGAAAATCATGGAAAACAGGAGGAGGAACTACCAAAAAAAGAAGAGCTTGCAAAAGAAGAAGTAAAAGAGGAAGAACAAACCGAAGCTCAAAAAGTAGAAGAGCCGAAAACGCTTGAAGAATGGCGAATGGAAATGATTTTCTCTACATTTGATAAAAATCAAACACGAGCAGATGAAGCTTTTCAAAAAATGCAGGAATTAAACGCTGATCCAGTGTCTCGAAAGAAAGATGAAATACTTTATTTAAAATTCTCTCATACTGCAGGCAAAACTGATGCTATTCAGAGAATTAAGGCTTTTCTGACTGATGCTGAAGTTGAATACAAAGCAAATATCGCACTTGGCTTTTGTTATGCCAACTCTGAAGATTTCGAGAATTCCACAAAATTTTGCTGATAGGAATTTGCTTTTCAGCGGCGAAGCCGCAGAGGTGGGGGTTTTACTGGCTGTTGCTGTTTTGTGTTCGGCTGCTGAAAAAACCGGATCATGCGTCCTCCATCACCTCGCTGAGCTGCACCTCGCGTCCGAGCTCGAGGGAGCGCTTTGCAGCCTCGAGCGCGGCGATGAGTTCGACTTCCTCCTCGACGGGCACGGTCTCTTTGCCGGTGATGACGAGATCCAGGAATGCCTCCAGCAAGTAGGCGTAAAGGTTCGTCAAGTCAGGCGTGACGCTGCGCCAGCCCTTCTCGCCGTAGAGATTGATCTGGTAGCCCGCGCTCATGGTTTCCCTTTCGCCGACGATGAGGACGACATCGCGATTCCCGCCGAAACGGATGCGCGCAATGTTTGCGCCGGGCTTGCCGACGTTGATGGCGCTCACGGCTCCCTTGCCGAGCACGGCGCAGGCCATCGAGAGCGCGTGGATGCCGTAATAGACGAGGTCATTGCCGCAGGCGACGGTGGCGAGATGCACCTCGCCGAGCTGCGGCAGTTCGTTGCGCAGTTTGATAATGTCCGGCACGAAGCGCTGGCTGGACGTCCAAAAGCAGCGTCTGAAGTCGGGCCATCCCGAACGCGTTCTTGAAGCTCTCAAACCCCATATCGAAGCTGATTCCATTCCCGGGGAGCAAGCTCCTGTTCGAACCGCCTATCGCTACCTCGAAAACCGCATCAACCAACTCGATTACAAGAGCGCCATCGAAAAAGAGCTGCCAATTGGTTCCGGGCTCATCGAGGCGGGACACCGGCATGTGCTACAAAAACGGCTCAAGATATCGGGTGCATGGTGGACCGAACAAAACGTTCATTCCATGGCACACCTCAGAGTCTGCAGAGCCAATCAAGAGGAGGAGGCATACTGGGAGAAACTAAAAGTAGCTGCGTGAGTGACAACTTTTGCAATTACACCCCGATGAAACGTTTCCAAGATCCGAGCCTTCACATGTTCCCTGGAGTGAGGTAACTCCTGAAGAAAAAGAGAAGGAAATTAAACGCATGGCCATCTATGCAGCCATGATCGATCGGGTAGACCAAAACATAGGACGCGTGCTCGAAAAAATAGAGGCCATGGGGGAACGTGAAAATACACTTATTCTCTTTGCATCAGACAACGGATCCTCAGGAGAAGATGCCGAACGTGGAGCACAAGTGCAATCAGGGCCCCTGGGTTCATTTGGATATTGGGCTTCACTGGGTCGTGACTGGGCCAACGTCTCCAATACCCCTTATCGCCTTTTTAAAAACAATAGCCATGAGGGAGGGATTTGCACACCCTTAATCGCCTACTGGCCGGAAGCAATTAAACCGCCAGGTCGTATAAGCACATTTCGCGGACATATGATCGACATCATGACAACCCTGGTCGATATCTCAGGAGCCACGTACCCAAGAATATTTGACGGCAAAAAAATAATTCCCATGGAAGGCGTTTCCTTAACCCCTGTATTGCATGGAAGCACAACACCTCGAAAGGAACCCTTATTCTGGAAATGGTCCAAGGGCTGGGCAGTTACAGACGGTCCATGGAAACTTGTGTCCTCTGACGGCGGAAAGACTGTGGAACTTTTCGACACCTACAAGGATCGCACCGAGACAAACGATTTAGCCAAAGCCAATGCCAAAGTGGTCGACCGACTATTGAATCTACACACCGATTGGCTTGCCAAATGCGAGGAAGACGTGACAATTAATCTCTAAGAGGAACTTTGGAAGCTTTGACTTTGTCGGCTAACGCACCTAGACCACACTTACATTTTAAACACACCATAATTAATGAATAAAATTATCAGCAACTTCAGAGAATTAGTAAGCGTTTCTACCTTCGTTTTCATTGCAGCATCTTTGTTATTCCATGGATGCGGCGGATCAAAGGATTCGGCCAGCTCGGCAAGTAGTGAAGGGAAAAAGGAAGCGCCTTCCGCCGAACCAACCATGGAGAATATGCAGGCCGCTGTCGTTGATGCAATTCAGGTCATTTCCAAAAACACGGTTGCTGAAATCACCAACTTAGCGAAAACCGAGAAAGCTATTGAGATTCCAGAATCTTTCGAAAAAGTCCAGGGTGCTCTAGCGGCTACTGGAAATTCGGATTTATTTAAAGGATTCACTTCTTCTTTAAATGACTCTGCAGCAGATGCGCTAGGAGGTTATAAAGACACCATTAGTGACACAATCAGCTCTTTGAACCTCCCAGATGTGGAATCAATCATCAAAGGTGGCGACGATTCGATGACCCGTTATTTGGAATCAGCAGCCAGCTCCAAACTCAAGGATAGTTTGATCCCCTATGTGAAAACGGCTGTTAAGGATTACGGTGCCCAGGAATGGATCGACAAAATCAAAGGGGCACTCCCTGAAGACACGGGTGGACTCCTCGGACAAGTTTCTGCGATGACAGGAGTTAATCTTCCCACCAATTTCGATATTGAAGGATATTTAACCGATGAGCTCATGGGCAAGTTTTTCGGTGTGATGGCCAACCAGGAAAAGCTTTTCCGCGAGGATCCAAAGGGACGCTCCGCTGAACTTTTCAAAAAGGTCATGGAAGCTACCGCGCGGTAGGGTCGCTTGCTCCCAACTCGGCCTCAACGGTTGGTGATTGTGATCCTTACGACTGGCATCGATGCAAGCATCGAGCCCTACTTCGTTGCCGTTAACAGGTAACATAGGGGTAGACGAAGTTCTGCTTCATCCAGCTCCGGCCAATTGTTGCTGATGTCGTGCTCGAATTCTTCGACAAAGCTGATAATCAACCCCTGATCAATGCACGCCTGCAGGATGTTTGAAAAAGTATGGACGAACCAATACGATGGAGGAGAGTCGTACAAAACTCCCGAGTAATAATCCAGGCCGTCTAAATCCCGGTAAGGTTCAGTCCGGAAATAATCGCAGGTCAGCCGGGGCGCCTCAACGCTCGCATGAAGATCGAGCATTTCAGTGAACGGATGCTGTTCGTAAATAAACAACTCTCCTCCCGGTTTTAACAAATCTGACACTTTCCCAAAGTAAGCGGTCAGATCCTGAAACCAGCCTAGGGCACCCACGGTTATCATTACCAAATCAAACTGCCCATGAAAACGCTCCTCGATATCGAAAATATCACAGGCAATCAACTCACAGGCGATTCCACTTTTTTGTGCGAGTTCCTGTCCTTGTTTGATAAACTCATCTGAAATATCGAAACCCACTCCTCGGCAGGCACCCAATTTAAGGACCGACATGAGCTCGCGGCCATTATTGCAACACAGTTGGGCAACCGATTTTCCAGTAACATCGATTCTTTTTAAAGCATCTACTGCATACTCATCCAAACACAACAACCCTGGTGTCTTCAGTTTATGAAGAACCAAATCAAATACAGCCTCTCGGTGATACTTCTCGCCCGCATTCCAGGCAAGTCGGTTGGCGTCATGGTAATTCATGACTGGAGGTGAAAATTAATGGGCGTTTTTATTGGGTGGCTCATCCACAATCATAGACTCGGGAAAATCCGCGGCATTCCATCCACTCCTGTGACTATAACGCAAATTGGCTGAATAAGGAGGAGGTTGATTAAGCGGGATTGCCATACCACCCGCATCATTCAACATGGCATACAATCGATCGTCCATCTCCTTCACGATAGCCTTATGCTCCGGACTATTGATCAGGTTATTCGTTTCACCCGAGTCCACTTGAAGATCGTAAAGTTCATCCGTGTCCCAAAGGCCGTAGTAGGTTATGTATTTATATCGGTCTCCACGCAGGGCAAACACGGTGGGTGACTGTGGATAGGCTTTTTCCCAATAATATACATAGAGAAAATAGTCGCGCCACTGAACTTCCTTTTTCTGAGCCAATTGAATGAAACTTTTTCCGTCCATGTGCTCTGGCGTCTCCAGGCCCATGGCATCCAACACCGTGGGTCCGATATCGATATTGGCCACCACTTCTTCAACCACTGTTCCGCCCTTAAAAAGTTCAGGACATTGCATGAGCATCGGCACACGGATCGACGTATCGTAGGCCACACGTTTATCGATAAGACCATGCTCTCCAAACATAAATCCGTTGTCGCCCATGTAAACAATCAGCGTTTCGTCATAAATGCCCATTTCTTTGAGCTGATCCATTATTTTAACCACGCCCTCATCCACGGCGCGAAAGGCTTCGCAATAGCGTTTGTAGTAAAGTTCCACATCCAGCTCGCTGTGGTAGGGAAAATCAATGCCATGCCAGCTGTTGCGTTGATCCCTGACCCAACGGGGTGATTTCTCAGCCAGCTCCCGGGAAAGATTCCCACTGTCAGGCACTTCCCAAGGTTCATCCCGGTAGGATCCCTCGTGCCGTTCGGCTGGGGTGAAGTTTGCGTGAACAGCCTTGTGGGACAGGTAAAGAAAGAAGGGTTTTTTGTCAGGCTTCTGCTCTTTTAACCAATCGAGTGCATAATCGTTAAGCTCATCGGTTATGTAGCCTTTCTGCTTCACTCGCTTGCCATTCATGTTGAGCGTATAATCCGGAGAGGGTGGCAGATAGTTCCCCTGTCCTTTAAAGCTGATCCAATGGTCAAAGCCAGGCCGAGGCTCATCATTGCCCCCTCCCATATGCCACTTCCCCAAGAATGCGGTACTGTATCCGGCTTTCTGGAGGTATTCTGAAAAATAAACGATGTCGCCGGGAGCATCACGAGAATTATCGATCACACGATGCTTATGGGTGTAAAGACCCGTAAGAATGGATGCCCTACTCGGTGAACAAAGAGAGGTTGTTACAAAAGCGTTTTTCAAATGCACACCCTCAGCCGCGATGCGGTCGAGCCCTGGCGTTTTCAGGAACGGGTGTCCCATGAAACCCATGGCATCGAAACGATGGTCATCCGTGAGAATGAAGATAACATTTCTGGGCTTGGCTCCCTTTTTCTTTTCCACTTCAACCGAAGTTGGAAATACACCTCCGAAGACATAGGCCGGAATGATAGCAAGTAACAATAACAAGGATATACGATGTATCATAGTAGTTCTTTTGGGTATGAAGTTTTCAATTGGTTGAGAATGAATGCTAAAAAACGTTTGTTAAATCGGGATACGGGCTAAAACTCTAGTTAAAAAATTTTATCCTCCATAATCCGCGATCAAAAACTCGATTTTCCTCAATCTTCCCCTGCTCCAGTATGGCAAACACCATTCATGATCTGGAAATCACAGATCCTCACCACCACCTATGGGATCTGGAAGCACATTACTATCCCTGGTTAACGGACTCCTTTGGTGAACGCGTTTGCGGCGACTACGCTGCCATCCGAAAAAATTACCTGCTTGAAGACTTTCAAAAGGATATCGTTGATTTAAACGTCACAAGGACAGTTCATATTGAAGCGGTCATCGATCCTTGTCAGGCGGTTGATGAAACAGCCTGGCTACAAAACATATCCGATTCGGAATCCAGCCAGGGTATTCCACACGGAATCGTCGCTCAAGCTGACTTCGCTGAAGACCACATCGAACGCATCCTCGACGAACACAGTCAGTTTGCTAACTTTCGCGCAATTCGCGATGTGGTCCACGAAGGTTGGATTGACCCTCTGAACCCAAAGCCGACGAAGCTTCAAAACTCCGCTTGGCGTGAAGCTGTCGGGCTTTGCCAAAAATTCGGAATCCACTTCGAACTGCAGATTTACTACCAACAAGTCGAAGAGGCCATTGAGCTACTCAAGCTACATCCAGACCTCCCCATCATTCTTACCCATAACGGATGCCCTGCATTAAGAACACCGGATCATTTGGAAGGCTGGCGAACGGCGATGAGTCGGTTGGCCGCACATCCCAACCTGTATGTGAAGCTATCCGGTTACGGTATGTTTGAAAGAAACTGGACAGTCGACTCAGTCCGGCCGCTCATTGAAGATACCCTGGCAGCGTTCGGCATCGACCGTTGCATGTTCGCAAGCAACTATCCCGTCGATGGACTGGCTTGTAGTTACCTCGATATTTGGACCCAGTTCTTCGAAGTCACCAAAGGTTTCTCGATCGACGAAAGAAACAAACTTTTTCCCAAAACGCTAACCGGTTTTATCGCCTCTCCTAAATGAAATCCTACCATATCGCAGTAGTACCCGGCGACGGTATCGGACCGGAAGTTTGTCAAGCAACGATCCAGGTGATCCGAGATGCTCTTCCCGCAGGTTGTCAGATGGTTTTCAAAGACCATCCCGCTGGAGCAAATCACTTCTTAAAAACGGGAATCGCCCTGCCGGATACAACCATCGAAGCTTGCCGCAATGCCCATGCCATACTTCTGGGTGCAGCCGGACTGCCCAACGTGCTTTACAATGACGGAACGGAAGCGGGACAGGATACGACCCTTAAACTTCGATTCGAATTGGATCTATACGCCAATATTCGTCCCATTAAACTGTATGATGGAATCAATGGCCCTCTTAAAGGAGATCCAAAAATCGACTACGTAATCGTACGCGAAAACACCGAAGGCCTGTACGCTTCACGTGGAAAGGGAATCGTTGAAGCAGGAGTTCGCGCATCGGACACCATGGAAATAACGCGCAAAGGCGTTGAGCGAATCGTCCGAAAAGCGGCAGAAATCTGCATGATACGCAACGGAGCTCCGGTAGATGGCAAGCACCGTGTCACCATTTGCGATAAGTCCAATGTACTTCGATCATTCGCTTTCTTTCGCGCTGTGGCCGATGAAGTGCTGGCCGACTATCCGGAAATCGAAGTCGACTATGCTTTGGTTGATGCGCTTACGATGTATTTGGTTACGCGACCGAGCTATTACGACGTAATAGTCAGCGAAAATCTTTTGGGCGATATCATTTCCGACCTGGGTGCCGCAACCATCGGCGGCCTGGGCATAGCCGACTCCTCAGAGATTGGAGATCACCATGCTCTTTTCCAGGCATCCCACGGTTCCGCTCCTGACATCGCTGGCAAAAACCTGGCAAACCCTATCGCCACCATTTTATCCGGAGCCAGCATGCTCGAATGGCTGAGCCTCCAAAATAACGATCCAGCACTCACCTCCGCCGCGTTGAATATCCGCAAGGCTATCGCCGAAATACTACACGAGGGATCGACCATCACAAGCGACTTGGGTGGAACTGCAGGTACAGATGAGTTTGTGAATGCCGTTTGCGAAAAGTTAAACTGACCCATTTCCCAAGGGAGTCCGAAGCCTTTAAACCTATCGGTAGTATTTAAAATGATTCCCCCGGACCTGCTTCCAGACATGATCGCAGGCATCGAGGACTTCCTGATCGAGCTTACCATCCAGCGCATGGATACTCTGCTCCAGTTGCTCAACTCGACTGGCTCCGAGGAGAATTGAATCTACCTGAGCTTGTGAGTAAAGCCATTGCAGAGACAATTCGATTAAACTGATTCCAGCGTGTGCCGCCACTTGTTGAAGAGCATCCACTGTCTGAAAATTGGACCCATTGAAGTAGCGGTCAAAATACATTTTCGAATAGTCGAAACGTGATCCTACCACCGGCTTGTCCGGGGTATGTTTTCCCGTAAGAAGTCCACCAGCCAAAGCGTTATAAACAACGAGGCCGATATTATGTGTTTCGCAATATTCGAGACACTCGTCTTCGATGCCCCGGGTTATTAAATTATACGGTAGTTGAGTCACACAGGGTGGAGAATAGCCGCTGTTCTTACTTTTCAACTCCAGCTCCATCATCTTCCAGGAAGAATGATTGGAAGTACCAATGTAGAGAGCCTTCCCTTGCCGGGTTAGTTGGTCGCAGGCTTCAAGGGTTTCTTCAACCGGCGTGTTTCGATCAGGCCGATGGAGATACAGGATGTCGAGGCAGTCGGTTTGTAGTCGCTTAAGCGATGCCTCCACACCTTTGAGAATGTGCCACTTATGTAAACCACTCGTTCGCGGATTCCCATCCTCACTAGGCGATCCAACCTTGCTGGCAAGGACAACCTGGTCGCGCTTTCCTTTCAGAATATTTCCCGTGATTATTTCCGATTCGCCATTCACATATACATCAGCCGTATCGATAAAATTGACTCCTCCATCCATAGCTGCTCCGAGGATCCGGCCAGCTTCGGCCTCATCAACTTGCTGACCAAAAGTCATAGTTCCGAGACAAACCCGGGAAACAGTAGCTCCCGTTCCACGCAATAATTGGTGTTTCATAGTTTAGATTCTGCTAGAGATTAAAGGCGTGGTTTAGGAGGTTTAATCGGATCAAGAAAAGGAAGAAAACCACGGGTTGAGGTTTTACGACGATACACTTTATCGGTGATAGTGACGTAGATATAATTCAAGTCCGGTCCGCCAAAAACAGCATTGGATAACCAACCTTCTTGGGGTTTCTCCAAAATCAAATGAACTCGCCCCGGTTGATCAACAATTTGCAAACCGACATGCGTCGTAATATAGGAACGACCTTCGACATCCACAGCCAGGCCATCGCCTCCGCTTTTGCTTTGGCTGTCATGACGATGAAGGTGATGATACGGTTGTTTATAAGCCAATGAACCATCAGCCTGAATTTGAAAGGAAAAACCAAAACGACCTGCTGTATCAACGACTGTCAACAGGGTGTGATCCGGTGAAACCATAATGCCGTTCGGCTGCTCGATCCCCTCGTCTACGACTTTAACCTCTCCATCAAAGGTGAAGTGGTAAACTTTCTTTTCGCCAGGTGATGTAAAATATCCGCCATTGGGCAAAACAACGATGTCATTGCTCGGGTATCCCTTTACAATGGTGGTTGCTTTACCGTCCATGGTGTAGGCCACAATCTCCTTTTTGCCATTGGCGCATGCATAGAGTCTGCCGTCTGCACCAAACATGAGGCCATTGGCATTACCTGTTTCCGATGCAAACAGGGATACTTTGCCCTCCAGATCGACCTTAAATATTTCGCTCGTACGCAGATCCGTAAAAAAGACTTCACCCTTGGTATTTGTTGCGGGCCCCTCCGTGAATTGATGGCCCTCGCTGACGAGTTCCCAGTCCTCTCCTTCAATCAAAATATGGGTGCGGCGGTTCTCTGTGTTTCCGGCTTTAATCGGGCTGGGATAATTTTTCCAAAGCCACCGCAATGCATCGGGAAGAATGGAACCACCGTGCTTGGAGTTGTGGCCTCCGTCGCCCCAGGCATTAGTCACTTCGTATCCTGAGAATTTCAAAGAAGCTAACATATCCAGATTGGCCTCCCACCAGCCGCCAGCGTAGATATTCAGATCATTACTTCCGTCCTGCAGAAATATACGTAACGGCTTCGGCTCCGTCTTTCTTATTAGTGTCGCGTACTCATCCCCACCTCTAAGACCGACGTAAGTCCCAACAGTACTAAAAACACGACGAAAGGCATCCGGTCTGTTCCAGGCGACTCCGAAGGCAGCAATTGCTCCGGAGCTAGACCCGGCGATACCGCGATCGTTCGGATCTTTGCTAATGTTATATTTCGCTTCGACTTGAGGAATCATTTCCTCAATCAAGAAACGTGCGTAACGATCTCCCATCCCGTCGTACTCAAAACTTCGGTTGTACCGAGCCTCAGCATTCTCGTGAGGTGCTGGAACAACGCCGGGATTAATAAAGACACCAATAGTTACCGGCATATCGCCCTTGTGAATCAAATTATCGAACACCACCGGCACTCGCCATTGTCCGTCGCGAGTAACTCGACTGCCCCCATCTTGCCAAACCATTAAACAAGCCGGTTTTGACGGGTCATACTGCGCCGGCACATAAATCCACCAATCCCGTTCGGTTCCGGGATAAATCTTACTGTCGTTGAAAAACAGCTTTTCAATTGACCCTTCGGGAACGCCGGCCTGTTTCATGGAATCGGGACCCAGGACATAGTCGTCGGCGGCCTTTAGAAAAATAGAACAAACCAGGGTTAAGAGACATATCCGCGAGACCAAAGGTAAGATTTGCATAACTGGATTTGTGCAAGTTCTGATAACCAAAGTCAAAATGTGATTGCAGCTTTATTCGGGCGATCCAGTGATTCTTGGTCCGATTGTCTTGGATACATTTTATAAATTGAATTGCCTTGAAGGATTTCCGATTTCCCATGAACGTTCCAACTACCCTACCCCTCGAATGAAAAACCGATTTTTTACCGTCCTGGCAACCTTGCCAATGGTATTACTGCTTAGCCCGTTAGGAGGCATTGAGTCACCTTCGTCTGGACCAGGCGACGCTACTAAAGAGGTGGTAGGTGGGGTTGATGCAGCCATAGCAGAATACCCATGGATGGGGGCGCTTGTTTTTAGCAGCTCCGAAGGAAATACTCGGCAATTTTGCGGCGCTACCGCAATTTCGCCCTATTGGATAATGACAGCAGGTCATTGTGTGGACGATACGATTACACCCGAGAATTTTAAAATTGTATTCGGAACTGCCGACCTCGAGAACGAGGCAACCGCCCTGGTATTTTACCCCAAAACTATCCTCATCCATCCAGACTATATCAATAATTACACCAAGGATAACGACATTGCTTTGGTTCAACTAAGAGAACCACTTCCCGATTCAATTACCAAGATCCATTTGTCTTCCGATCCGCAACTCGAATTACCCGGAACCACAGCACGCCTTGTTGGATGGGGATTAACAAACACGGACTTCCGTGTCCCACGGGATACCTTAAAACTCCAGCAGGTAGATATGAACATCGTTAGCCTGGAGTTTGCCAATTTGCCAGAATACTACGACGGAAGAGTCCACGACAATATGATTACAGCCGGAAATTTTGAACCCTATTATTCCAGTGGCTCAGGTGACAGTGGTGGCCCCTTACTTTCCTACAATTACGAGCTAGACCGGTGGGAGCAGATTGGGATATCCAATTTCGGAGCAGGATGTGACAAACCGGAAAATCCCATTTCGGCTTACGCACGAGTATCAACTCACCTCAAATGGATAAATGACATCTTGCAGAACGACTTCTTAAGTTGGGCTAAAGAATACGACCTACCCGACCTCATCTACAACGAAGGAGACGAGCACAGACCACTCATGGAATACATACTGGGACTAGACCCGACAGTCATCGACCACCAACAAGCTCAATTGGCAAGTAGCAACTCCAGTGAAGATAGTACGGTCCGGGGAAAACTTCGCCTGCGAACAAGTGTTCCACCTATCAATTTGCGACGGGAATGGTCCAGGGATTTGAATGAATGGTCCAATGTCGAAGTGGAACACGACGGCATTACAAAAGAGATAATTCCCGATTCAAACCTGAGTGAGTACCATATTCCGATAGCATCGCGCAATGATGAGAAAGGCTTTTACAGGATTGGGCATGAAGACAATCGTGGAATCATCCATGGGCCACATACTATCCGCGTAGGCTCCACAGTGAAGGGGCTTTTTAACCATGGAATAGAAGCATACGGACTTACCCGCTACGATTACATAATCGATATGTTGGACTCGCTGAGGCCCATACGAATAACGGCGGAGTCAAACATTCAACAGCCATTTTCCATCGAGGTGGTGGAACTCGAAACAGGAAAACAAATTTTTGCTTGTTCTGAATCCGGACATCCGGACAGCCAAACTTATCCCTTCAGTCATACATTTTGGCCCGAGGAAGGAAAACAATACCTGCTCAGAGTTTCGTCACTCGACTGGACTCTGCCCCAACGCTTCGAGATTCGTGTGGATCATGTTGGCGACCTCATTGATCTAAATACATTTGATCCCCACATCGGCTATCTGACCACGGAAGACCATAGCTACAAACGCAGAAATCATTTTGCCGATACTTTCCTCACTGAACTCTCCGCCGACACCAACTTAAAAGTTGAAGTAAGAACGGATGAACTTGATCAGATCCTATTTATTCATGACGCGAATACCGGGGAACTCATTCATGAAGTTGATCAGAAACCTGCGGGTGAAACGGAGTCCGTGTTGGTTCGGTTTGACAAAAATAGACTCCTTACGGTATCCGTCGCATCCTTCAACAAAAACGACACAGGTGAATACGTTATCCAATTAAGCCACTTTTCAGAAGTGTCTTCTATTAGACCAGGAGAAAAAACGATTGGATTCATCAATACAACAGACAGACGTACAGAGATAAACGGAAACACCTATCATCTCGAAGAAATTGATTTAGTAAATCTGACTATCCCTGAAGGTGTTACCACCAAACTGACCGGCTATGACACTTACTACCCAGCCTACGGCGTCTACAATATGACAACCCAGGAAACCGTCCATACTGCAACCGCCCGCTGCGACGACAAATACTTTCATTTCATCCCTATCCCCGGCGATAACTACCGTCTGGTGATATTCGCACCAACAAGTCGTCTGGGCGATAATTACGAACTGGAACTGATAGCGGGAAAAGCCAGCGATGAGGATTTCATCCTGTCAGATACTTACTCTTCCAAATTACAAGAAAACACAATTCCGGACGAAACATTTCATTGGCAGTTTATTGAAAATCTCTATAAAAACTGAGGGCCTGTCAGGAGATATCAAATACCTGGAATCTAATCTACTCGCGTACATACCGTGTCCGAACGGTATAGACACTATCTCCACTCAAAATAGATCCCCGGCCAAAGAGACGTCCATTCTCCCAGTTGGATAATCCGAGCTCGGGTTTCTTAAGTGCGTATTGCCCATCCACCCATCGCGTAAAATCATTTCCGATGAAGGGGGCATTTAAACTGGAGTAAAAACGTTTGTGCTCTTCGGCGCTTTCGCTGACGAGTGATCCGACTAGCTGTGGGCTGTATTCATTGAATAAAGATACCGCTTCATCCATGGAATCAACAATGACCAACGTAACCTCAGGCGAATCTTCCCACTCCCATTCATGTCCTAACTGATCGCGAGCAATGGACTCCGCTTGCTGTTCTTCATTCAAGCCTTCGGTCCGGCCAATAGAAACTTGATTCTCAAATAAGGCGGCAGGCACATTAGATTCATCCCCTTCCACCACATGGAGTTTAAAATTATGATTTCTTCGCTGGCCTGCTCTTTCCATACTTTCAAGAAAGACGGGCACCAACTCATCTGCGCGGCTGCGCTGAATACAACAAGTGTTTAAGGTGTTACACACTTTCCGGTCCAGAGAGTCGTAGACTGCTTCTCCAAATTTTTCCAGATCGGCCTGCTCTGAAGCGACAATCCAAGCTCCACCCGTTCCATGTAAACTGGTCGCTACTCCCGCACGTCGCGCCAAGCTACCCAAGGTATCAACAGCCTGCCCAGAACCTCGAGCAACAGCGAGAGCCAGTCGATCATCCGAAAACATTGCCCAACCAGCAGCATGGGAGGTACTCTCAACCAAAGACGCTGCTCCCAGAGGAAGTCCCGCTTTTTCGAGCGCAGGATTCAAAGCCAGGTCCATAATCGCCTTGGCGGTTTGCAACGCATCACTCCCAATTCGAAAAACGACCGTATTTCCGCCACGCAATACTCCGCAAGCATCGGCCAGCACATTGGGTCGACCTTCGAATACAAAGGCTACCACGCCTAAAGCCGCACCTACCAGTTCCACACGAAAACCGTCATGCTGTACCGTTTCAAGAATTTGCCCTCGACGAGATGCAGCATCCATCCAACCGCGCAATCCTGCAATCATTCCATCGCGCAACTTGTCGTTCGCTTCAAGACGGGTAGTAGATCTTCCACGAGCCTTGGCATTGGCTACATCCGCTGCATTGATCTCTTGAATTTTTGACCAGGTGGATTCATCCGCCAATGCTTCTGCGAAGTTAGCAAAAAATTGGGCGATCTGCTCGTCGGAAACTGCTTCCATTTTTTCAAACGCATTTATGGCGTTTGTCACAGCTTGGGAGGCAATTTTTTGCTCCGCTGCAGGTATATGCAATAACTGACTCGTTTGAGAAGATACGGCCAAAGAGTCACCGGGCTGAAAAGCAGCGGCCAAGGTTTCGTCCACACGCACCCATTTGTCTCCTCCCAGAAATACAGGCATCCCGGCTTCCAGTTTCGAAAATTGCTCAATTACGCTCATAATTTTAAAGCACAAGGTTTGATGGACCAGGTAAAAAGGCAAGTCAGTGATTTCGGTTTGACGAGTAATGAGATACGGGACTCGATTTATTTAATAATTTAACCCAAGGTGACCATTTATCCGCCCCTACATTTCCCCAAATGAAATATATCGTTCTCTTTGCTATTCTGCTTATTCAAGCAGCGAATGCGGCGGAAGTCTCCTCACCCCGTCATCGCGTGATTGGAGTTCAACGTGGGACGCTTGCCAGCTTCGACCCACACGGAAACGTTGAATGGACCTACAAAGGAATCCCGGACGGGAACATCCTGACACAAGACTCCTGGACAAACATCATCGAATTGAACCAAAGCGGAAACATCGTGTGGTCCTATGACACAGCCAAAATGAATGGCAATGAGGGGAAGGAGATAGAAGTGCACGCCGCTCTCCGTTTATCCAATGGTTTGACCATGATCGCAGAGTGTGGCTCTGGCCGTATCATAGAAGTCGATAAACAAGGACGCATTAAACAGGAGATAAAACTCAAACTCGATAAACCCGATTTTCATCGCGACACGCGGCGGGTTCACAAACTGGACAACGGAAACTATTTAGTCGCACATGAAGGCGACGGCAAGGTCCGGGAGTATACTCCGAAAGGAAAGGTCATTTGGACCTACGAGTTATCCATGCAGGGGAAACCGCCACGCGGTGGCCACGGCCCCGAGGCGTGGGGAAACAAGATCAATAATGCCATTCGCTTAAGGAACGGAAATACCCTCATCGCTACAGGGGATCAACATTCTGTGATCGAGGTGAACCCGGCAGGAGAAATTGTATGGTCCATTATGCCGGGCGATCTCCCCAACATGGTTTTCGCGATGACTAAGCAATTGGAGGAGCTACCCAAAGGAAACTTCATCATTGGAAATACCTACGGCACGGAAGATTACCCACAACTCCTCGAGGTAACGCGCGACAAAAAAGTAGTTTGGACTTTTAAGGATTTTGATTACCTGGGCGATTACACCTCAGCCATCTGCACCCTGGGCAACCTTTCTGACGTTAATCGTTAGGTCAGGATCTATTTTGTTGAGCTGGTTCTATCCTCACAGCCACCAAACACACATCATCATCGAAATGTTCTGATTCGCAAACCGAGTGCACTTCTTCGGTCACTTGCTTTAATTGTTCATTCAGCGGAAGGTCCTTAACCCGCTCAACCGTTTTCACAAGATTCTCAACTCCCCAATCCTCACCATCACACTGCTTCTGCTCTGTGAGTCCGTCCGTGTAAAAAAGAAGCTCAGTCATCTGATCCAGTTTATGCCGCGTACTCATATACTTCTCATCAGCAAACATTCCCAGAGCCGGTCCCATTTCGCGAACAGGGCACCCTTCAAAATGGTTACCATTCTCATCCCGAACATACCATAGAGGCTCCGGATGACCGGCATTGGCAATGGAAATTACCCCCTTTTTCAGATTGAACACCGTGTAAACCGCCGTAACAAAGCGCGGGAAGTCTTTGCTTTCGGCCAAGGGAATAATTTTTTTATTTAAGTGACTTAGCACACGGGCTGGATTCGACAAGGAGGTTGGGATTTCCAACAGTAATCCTCGAATAAGCATTGTAACAAGAGAAGCCCTCACCCCATGGCCCAACACATCACACACAAGTATACCAATTTTATCGTCAGCGATTGGGATTATGTAAAAGAAATCTCCCGCCAGGTGATGACTGGGTGAATAAATATAACTGGCCTCCATGGACCATTTGTCACCTGAAGCCAGAAACATTCCTTCATCATCAAACCCGGTCGACATAAGTGCTTCTTGCAATTGGCGGGCAACGAGGAGCTCTGATTCAAACTGCTTGTTTTGCTCTTGAAGTCGAGCATTCGCCTGACGGGCTTTTTCTTCAGCTTCTTTTTGCTCGGAAATATCCAAAGTCATTCCAACAATTCCTTCAACCTCACCATCAGCGCTTAACAAGGGAACTTTAGAACTAAGTATCCATCGTTTATCGGCCATAAGGCTCTGATCATAATCGATCTGATTGTAAATCGGCGACCCGGTCTCAACGATCTTTCTGTCAGAAGCCTCAAGCGCCTCAGCTTTTGGGCCAGGTCGCAGTTCGGTGACGGTCTTTCCTATAAGCGCTTCATTTTCCTGAATGCCCAGTCCTTTCCGATATTCTTCATTCACCATCAGGAAACGTTGATCTCGATCGCGGACAAAAACCCGACAGGGCAGAATCTGCACAATCGTCTGCAGTAGCAGGCGTTGCCGATCCAGTTCAAGTTCGACGTATTTACTTTCAGTGATGTCCCGGGAAAGCCCGAAAGTCCCGATGATGGTTCCAGATACATCCTTAAGCGGAAGCTTGGTTGTAATAACCCACTTTTCACTTCCGTCACTTTGAAGATCCCGCTCCTCGCGAAAATTCCAACCTTCCCCAGAATGGATAATTTCCTGCTCACCATCAAATTTTACCTGAGCAAAGCGTTCTTGAAACATGTCAAAATCGGACATGCCCACCGCATCTTCAGGACTATCTAACCCGAAGAACTCGGCCAAAGCTCGATTAATACAAACGAAGCGGCTCTGCAGATCCTTAAAATAGACGTGATCCGGAAGCGACTCCATCAATCGCCAGAACAATTGAGAGGAATCAAACTGTTGATCCTGCATCATCGATTTTGGATTATCGTTATTTGCTCCGGCTTCATAAGCAGCTTTCAACGCGCTCTTGAGCTGCGCTGCAGTCAAGCTTACCGGACCCACTTCTTCCTCTAAATCAACATTAAGTGTGGCCAAACCAATAGCTTTTAGCTCGCTGAGCAGCAAGTTGTGAGTATCCATGAGGAATTGCTTGAATAGGATGCCGATAAACTAAAAACCGGAAAATATTAAGGTGCGAATGTGGTCATCAACGAAGAAAACAACAGTTCACACAAAATAATCATCATCAAGCCTAACCCGAAATGTTCACCCTATTTAAGACATATTTGGGAAATAATCTTACTCGTGTTTGAAATTGGCTTTATATTTTGCAAAACTTACATCAGAGTGCTGTTCTAAGTTTTTCTCAATTACTATACTCCTTGTAACAAAGAACTATTAACAATTAAAACAACCTCCGCAAAGCATTCGCGGTTCCACAATTAGTTTAACCCTATATCAATTACCCAATGAAAAGAAGAACCTTCATCAAAACATCCGCACTCGCAGCGAGCGCATTCTACATTGGTTCCTCAAGAGCTTATGCAGCCAGTGAAGATATTCGTGTCGCCGTAATCGGACTTAACGGAAAAGGAAAATCCGGCATCGAAGACGTATTCCGCACCGATGGCGCCCGCCTGGTAACCATCTGCGACGTTGATACCGAAGTGATGGCCAAGCGCGCAGCTGAAATCGAAGAAAAACATGGCGTGAAGGTCCAGCAAGTGCAGGACTACCGCAAAGTGCTGGACGATCCAAATATCGATGCCATCACTATCACCACTCCCAACCATTGGCACTCACTCATGGCCATCCAAGGCTGCCAGGCTGGAAAAGATGTCTATTGCGAAAAACCGGTTTGTCACAATATCTGGGAAGGTCGACGCATCATTGAGGCACAAAAGAAATACGGTCGCATTGTCCAATCCGGACTACAAAACCGCTCTGACGACGGTCTGGTGGAAGCATTTCCGGAAATCATGGCCGGTAATTTTGGGAAAATCCAATTAGTCCGAGGCCTATGCTACAAAAACCGGACGGGAATTGGCAAACGCAGCACCCCGCTGGTTCCTGGCAAGAATGTTGACTACGATCTATGGCTTGGCCCAGCCAAGGACGAACCTATTTACCGCGACAATCTGCATTATGACTGGCACTGGAGCTGGAACACCGGAAACGGTGACATCGGCAACCAGGGACCCCATGAATTCGATTTGATTCGTTGGGTACTCGGTGATCCCGATCATCCAAGTGAAGTTACCAGCTTCGGCGGACGTTGGGGTTGGCAGGATGCTGGCCAAACGCCAAACATGCAAATCGCTTCTCTTAAGTTTGATGATGTTCCAGTGCTCTTCGAAGTGCGCGATCTTTACATCAACCCGGAGACTCCGGCGGCCACTAGTTACAAAGGTCACCGAATCGGGATCATTGTCACTTGTGAAGGTGGAGAATTCCGCGGAGGACGAGGTGGAGGATCCATCTACGACGCGGATAACAAAAAGGTCAAAACATGGAAAGGTGATGCTGGGTTCGACCACTATCCAAATTTCATTCGGGCCGTAAATTCTCGGAAACAGGATTCACTACGTTGCCCCATTGAAACAGGTTACAGATCGAGTGTTCTACCTCACATGTGCAACATTTCTTACCGTGCAGGCGAGGAAGTAGCAGCAAAACGCGTCGAAACCTTCGCAAGTAAGGACGACACATTGCAGGAAACCTACGAGCGGTTTAACAAACACCTCGGTGACTGGAAAGTGAATTTCAATTCCGAAAAATGGACCATGGGTCGCAAACTTCGTTTCGATGCCAACAAAGAAATGTTCAAAGGAAACAACGACTTGGCCAAAGCGGCCAACTCAATGATCAAAGACAATTACCGGAGCAAATTTTCTGTTCCTGCGGTTGTTTAAAAGTTCAATATTTTTCACGAAAAAGCCTCCCCATTCCGGGGAGGCTTTTTTATTAATTTGAAGTGAAAACTAGAACCCGGATCCTGCCACAGAAGTCTGAATACGGCACAGATACATATCGCTGGTCATATACAACACGCTGCCATCTTCACCAAAGGTGCAATTGCCAATTCTTTCTCCGGTTTCGATCTTACCCAGAACATCGCCTTCGGGTGAAAAAACATAGACACCACCTGGACCGGTTGCCCATAAATTTCCATGCGTGTCGACACGCATGCCATCGGGACCGCCCTTCTGTTTTTTGCCATCCGCAGTAGCATCGTATAATTTCCTTCCGGTTCCAACGGTTCCGTCTTCCCGGACCGGGTACGCCATGTAACCCATCCATTCAATATTGGCATTGCCAATGTACAGGGTCTTCTCATCCGGAGAAAGACAAACGCCATTAGGCGCCCGCAAATTACTCACCAAGAGCACCAGCTCACCGGATTTTCGAAGCAGATAAACGCCGCTAAAGTCCAATTCCTTCATCGGATCATCCCACCCTTTGGGCAACCCGTAAGCAGGATCTGTAAAGTAGATATCCCCATTCGAGGCTACACACAAGTCGTTGGGACTATTCAATCGTTTACCCTGATAATTATCAACTACCGTCCGCTTTCCCCCGCCCTTGGTTAGCATGGAAATACGCCTGTCGCCATGCTCACAGATCAGTAGATTTCCATCGTTATCGTAAGTGAGCCCATTACTACCCTTGCCACCAGGATGAGGCACGACTCCCGTGTAGCCAGAAGGCTCCATAAATATACTCTGACCCACTCCCTCTTTCCATTGAATAATACGGTTTCGATGTACATCTGAAAACAGAAGACGGTCGTTTTCCCTATCCCAGGCAGGACCTTCAGACCAAAAGAAACCAGAACTGAGCACTTCAATCTTTGCCCCTTTTGGCACCAACTTATCAAACCGCGGATCCATTCGCTTCACCTCGCCAATAGTGGAAAAATTCAGCGTATCCTGAGCGGACAGTGCTGAAATTGAACAAAGGGCAACCAACAGGGGTAAAAGTTTCTTCATACTAAAATCATTGGGCGAAGAATCGAGGCGCCTCAATAGAGAAATTGCCGGAGCGGGTTAATCCCGCGATCACTCAAAAATCTCTCAATAAATGGGGGCGTAAAGCCAGAGCCTTATACACAACTTTCCATTTAAAGGAAAACGGACTTCTAAGGAATGTAGCAATGGTGAGCATGTCTCGCCGTAGTCTCCGAAGGCGGATGACACCATTGAATTTCTCATTCCTGCCTTCTATGCTTCCATAGTCTTACGACCTTGGCTACAATTGAGAAATCTAAATGTAGGAAGGGAGCTTGCTCCAGATTTGATATTTCTTGGACAAGGCGATTCGGGAGCAAGCTCCTCTCCTACAGTTAATACACTCCACGAACAGAGCACCTACGACTTTCGACCTGTTCATACTTCGGGCTGCTAAACGGATGGGTGCAATCCACAATCCGGAAGCATCTCTCCTCTCCTTCGAATTACATCCAAGAAAAAATATACCCTCCATTGCACTCATCCGTTTAGCAGCCTGAATTAAACCTTCACAAAACTTCCTCCAACCTTCAGCCTTCCCTTAATGCCTATTGGAGTAAAAATCTTCTGCGCCTTCATGGCCCTCGGTGCGCTTTTCTGGTTACGCTATGCCTGGACAGGTTTCGGCGGTCAGGTGAAAGACCTGGAAGCCCACCGCAAGTCGGGACTGATGCGCATACATTTTCTATTTATCATCCTGGTTGTCATCGTTTGCACCCTGATAGCGCTGTTTGCTTAGCCTCACTCTATCCCATATGAAATCCAAATACGTTGCCCAAATTTTCCTCAGCCTCTTTTCAACGCTGAACCTTTTCGCACAAGAAGAACCCAGTTGGTGGAAAGGGTTCGAATCCTTTCAGTGGATCAACGAAGCGCCGGAGCAAATGCATCCTACGCTGATCCACATGACTTTTCATTCGAAGGCGAACCATGCGGATGTGGGATTTTATATGCGCCTTCCTCGCGGCTATGATGCGCCGGAGAACAGAGGCAAGCGCTACCCGGTCATTTACTTTTTACACGGAGGTCGGCCAGGAAGTGAAGTAAAGTCAAAAGGTGGCTTCAACAATATGATGGGCTTCCTTAAATCGGAGGACTATCCGGCAGCATTTATGATCGGTGTGAACGGAGGCAAACTCAGCCACTACGAATTTCATGAGTACAAAGGCGTGTCTGCGTTCATGGAGCTAATCGAGCACCTGGACAAAACCTACCCGACCATAGCCGACCGATCCGGGCGAGTGATCATGGGCAGTTCCCAAGGTGGTCGCGGTACAAGCCGGTATATTTTTAGTCATCCCGAGCTATTCGGTACAGCAGTAGCCATGGCATCGGGCCACCAATACGAAAAAGTCATCGACGAAAACAACGGGGTAGAAAGCGAATACCTCACCATTCCTGATGGAGAAAACAATGCCTTCAATATCGCCCGAGTTTAAGCAGCAAGTCGGAATGCCCCTCCCGTGAACCTCATGGTAGTGATTGGAAACAAAGACGACAATTACGTGGGCAATCTTCAATGGTCCATTCACTTGAGAGAATTGGGGATCCCCCACGAGCTGGTAGTGGTGCCCGGCGCGGGTCACGGCATCGACTGGGAAATAGAAAACACCGGCAACCGCATCTACAATTTCATTAACAACGGTTTAACCCAAAAATAGAAACAATACCTATGGCCACAACAGACACTTGTTGCACTATCGTCCCCTACTTTCAACTTAGCGACGAAACCCTTCCACGGTTCAAAGGATACTGCGACCGGTTCGTGGAAATGACTCAAACTGAGGAGAAGGTGCTTCATTATGGATTTTCATTCAAAGGAAACCAAGCGCACTGCCGCGAAGGTTATGCCGATGCCGAAGGTGTGCTGGCGCACTTCGGCAATGTGGGTGAACTTCTCGGTGAAGTGCTGGGGTTTGCAGAACTAACCAAACTGGAAATCCATGGTCCGGCTGAGGAACTGGCCAAACTCAAAGAGCCCCTTTCTCATTTGGAGATCGAGTATTATACACTCGAGTACGGCTTCCGCCGGTGACTGTCTGAACCTCTAGACTCCATCAACAAATTACCGTGAAATTCACCACACTCAGTCTATTTCTAACCATGCTTACGATGGCTGGAAGTGTAGTAGCAAACATCAAAACAGAAACCTACACTTACAAGACGGTAGGAGACCTTGAAATCAAAGCCGATGTGCATCGAGAGGACGACGAGGTCATTCGACCGGTGCTCGTTTGGATTCACGGTGGTGCTATAATTAATGGTGGTCGACAAAGTGTCAGCAAGCCCGTTTTGGAAACTTTTCTTGGTGCCGGGTACGCCATTGTGTCAATTGACTACAGGCTGGCCCCGGAAACCAAGCTGCCCCACATCATTGAAGATCTGGAGGATGCTTTTAAATGGCTACGCAAGGATGGACCACGACTCTTCCATGTAGATACCTCCAAGATCGCTGTGGCAGGAGGTTCTGCTGGCGGATGCCTCACACTTACATCCGGTTTTCGCGTCGATCCACCACCAACCGTGCTTGTCAGCTTCTACGGCTACGGGGATTTGATTGGCGATTGGTACAGTACGCCGAGTCCGCATGCCCGCCATAACCGCGAGAAGATTTCCTGGGGAGAAGTAGCAGATATTCCCCATGGTCCGGTAGTTGCCAACTCCGAGGATCGTGAAGGAAACGGAGGACGCTTTTATCAATATTCACGCCAACAAGGTCTATGGCCCAAACTGGTATCCGGATGGGATCCTCACACAGAACCAGAGAAGTTTTATCCATTCATGGCAGTCAAGAACGTGACCAGTAACTATCCGCCTACCCTACTCATCCATGGCACCAACGACACCGACGTTCCTTACGAGCAGTCCGTCATGATGGCCGAGCAATTCAGGCAACACAGCGTAGATCACAAGCTCATCAGTATTCAGAACGCCGAACACGGCCTAAAGGATGGCGACCCTGAAGAAATTGCTAGGGCCTATGCTGCCGTGCTACCCTTTGTGGACAAATACATGAAATAGGGTACATTTTGACCTAGCCGATGCCCACCCCATTCGACCCCATGTCACAAGGAGTTCTAAAAACCTTCACTTGCACAGCCCTGGCACTCATCGCATTCGCTGCCAACTCCGTGCTATGTCGTATGGCCCTGGGTGCCGAAGCGATCGACGCATCTGGTTTCACGATTGTCCGCTTAGCATCGGGCGCGTTGACGTTGTTCCTCATTTTACAATTCCAAAGAAACGACTACCAATCCCTAACTTCGAAAGGTTCCTGGTGGGGAGCGTCTATGCTGTTTCTTTACGCTATCACCTTCTCCTTTGCTTACATTCGCCTGGAAACCGGTACTGGAGCTCTCATTCTCTTTGGGTGGACTCAGATTACAATTATCTTCGTTTCTCTTGTATCAGGAAGCCGGTTACATCCAACGGAATGGGTAGGGGTCGTCGTTTCATTTTTCGGATTTGTTTATTTGGTGCTCCCAAACATCGCGTCGCCCTCTCTACCGGGCTTTATACTCATGACCCTGGCGGGTGTCGCCTGGGGGCTCTATACCTTAAACGGAAGAGGATCGAAAAATCCACTCCAGGATACAGGCTACAATTTTATCCGGACCTTACCCATGATACTGGTCGTGGGACTGCTTTCACTTCAATTGCTGAGTTTCACTGCTCAAGGAATTTTACTGGCCTGTTTGTCGGGTGGTATTGCATCTGGAGTCGGCTATACGATTTGGTACACCGCTTTACGTGGACTATCACCAACTCAAGCCGGAGTCGTTCAACTCCTCGTACCGGTTATTGCAGCCTTGGGAGGTGTAGTCTTTATCTCTGAGATTATCACGTCCCGACTCCTTATCGCGTCGATTCTCATTCTCGGTGGAATTCTCACTGTGGTCTTGGGCCGCAAAGTGGTCGCATCAAAAACTCAATAGTCGCCTTCAACTTCCTTCTTCAGCTCCGACCTAATCCACCGTTCCAGCATCCGCCGTTCGTAATAAAACGTATCCGTTGCTCCGGTTCGCCTGGAACCTCCATCCTGGAAGCCCAGATAGCGAAGCTCTTTATTTCCTTCAGCTAAAACAACACCGTTCTTATCAACCAGCCGATAAGAAAACTGGGCGCTGGGAGGATAACGGTCTTTAAATATCCGCACATCATCGAGAGGAGTAGGCTGCCAAGGCTCGAAGTGACCGGCTAAATCTATATCCTGAAAATCCAGCGTAAGGACAGCTCCCTCAGAAAACGATTTCTCAAGCGAACGCTGAAGCTCTCGAATAATCTCCTTACTAAAAAACTCGGTCGAAATGGTTCGTCGGGTCTGAGCATACTCAAAGTCCTTAAACTCTTCCGGGTCACCAAAATTAAGAATCACTTCCGCACTCAAAGTTTGAGAAATGAAAATCAGGATTCCTAAAAGCAGTATACGTTTCATCGGATTTATTGTTGTTTAGTTCTAGTTCTCAATTGGCTCAATCTTTAAACCGCTTATCTCTTGAAATACACCGATATAACCACACGATCATTCCAACAGCTCTCTGTTCAAATTTCATTGGTCTACTAATACGCAACCATTACCCTAAAAGATGCACTTCTCATTAAAATTATCTACTCCCATTCAACTATTCACAGCACTATTGCTATCTGCTCCGTTTCTTCTGGCGAAAGAATCCATATATTTCCCAACTAAGAACGAGGCATGGGAAACCATAGACCCTGCTAAAGCGGGATGGGATACTGACAAACTGGAAGAGTTGATTACCGCTGTCGGCGAACAGAAATCGTCCGGTTTACTTATTCTGTTAAATGGCAAAATCCTCGCCGAAAAACACTGGCCCGAAGAGAACTACAAAATCGATGGGTTAAGGGGCGTCCGTATGATGCTGGGTAAAACCAAGGACGGTCATAGCATCGAGGATGTGGCATCCGCCCAGAAAAGTATTTCCGCCATCATCGTTGGCATTGCTCAACAAAAGGGACTTCTTTCGATAAACGATCCCGTCCACAAGCACTTGGGTAAAGGCTGGTCGCGCGCTACGCCCGAACAGGAAGCGAAAATCACAGTGAAACACCTGATCAGCATGAGCTCTGGCCTGAAAGACGACCTCACTTTCGAAGCACCCGCCGGAACGCGCTGGCGTTACAACACCACCGCCTACTCCCACTCCATGCATGTCGCCGCCGCCGCCTCAGGCATTGAGCCCAAGGACCTGGTCAAGAAATGGCTTTTTGATCCGCTCGGCATGAACGATTCGGAGTGGATTTTTAGAAACGGGATGGAAGACGCGAACATCAAGGACACGAATATCTTTGGCCTCAGTACCTCCAATCGCGATCTCGCACGAGTCGGCCTCATGGTTCTTAACGGTGGCAAGTGGGCAGGCAAAACCATCATAACCGATAAAAATTACCTACATGACATGTCGCACCCCTCTCAGGAAATGAATCCTTCCTACGGTTATCTCTGGTGGCTCAACGGACAATCCAAAGTCGGTGCAGGCGACGGAGCGAACGCAAGGGACGGTCCGCTCATCCTGGAAGCCCCAGCCGACCTCTTTGCCGCTCAAGGTGCCCTGCAACGAAAACTTTATGTCGTCCCGTCAATGAACCTGGTTATCACCCGTTTGGGCAACCAACCAAAGACGAACGATTTCAACAACCAATTCTGGAAATACCTGATGGCGGCCGCACCCCGCTAATCCATAAAACGCTCCTTTACTTTCAATTTTGGAGGTTTATTGAACCATTGACCATTTAACCATCTTCCCCCAATGATTCCCCTGATGAAAAACATAGTCTATTGCAATCGTCGCCAATTCCTAAGAAGCACCGGTGGATTAATTGCCCTGCCTTTCTTAAATTCCCTGCCCCTTCCCCTTTACGCTAAACCCATCGTTGAAGCCCGGAAGAGACTTGTAACCATTGGAACGTTTCTGGGTATGTACCCGGAAGAATGGCACCCCACCAAGGGCAGCGATCGAATTCCACGTTTGCTTGAACCGTTGATGCTCCACCGTCAGAACTTCACCATCGTCTCGGGCGTCGATCATGGCATCAACGGGGGGCACAAAGGCACACCGTCGTTTTTGTCCGGAGTATATCAACCCGAGTATATTGGTGAATCGATCATGGTAAAAAACCAGATCACCCTGGACCAATTGGCAGCCAAACATTTGAGCCGGAACAGCCGCTATCATTCACTCCAGCTTGGAGCATCGGAGGGTAAACCCAGCCAGACCCTGTCCTGGGATGAAAATGGCGTTCCCCTACTCCCTGAAGCTGATCCGATGAAGGTCTTTCAAAGACTCTTTGTAAATGACCTGAATCCTCGAGCTGCCAGCAAGGCCATGGAATTCAAACGCAGTGTCCTGGATATGGTGGCTGAAGATGCCAAATCGCTTCAAAAGGAAATCGGCTTTGAAGATCGTGAAAAAGTGGACGCCTACTTTACTTCGATTCGCGATGTTGAAAAACGCATCGAACGCCAACAACAGTGGGTCAACACACCCAAGCCTGGAATTCCACCCCTCTTGGAGCGACCAATCTCCTTTCATGGAAACTTGGATTTAATGCTCGAACTGAGCGCCCTGGCCTTACAGCACGATTCCACACGAGTAATATCTGTCGAACTTCCTGCGGGCGGATTACCCATCATTTTGGACGGAAATCAAATGTCCGGTTACCATGGTCAATCGCATCACGGAAAAGATCCCGAAGTGGTGGACGAACTTGTGAGAATTGAGCAGATGCACACTCGGTCGATTTCAAAATTCCTTTCCCGTTTGAAGGAGATTCAGGACGATGAAGGCAACTTACTCGACCACACCCAGGTCTTGTTCGGAAGCGGCTTGGGCAACGGTAGTTCTCATTCCAATAAAAACCTCCCGGTTATGATCGCTGGAGGTAGTTTGAATCACGGAAAAGATATAATATTTGAAGAAGGAAGTACGCCGCTATCCAATGTATTTGTTACCATGTTGCAGGGACTCGGAATTGAAGCCGAAACGTTTGCAGCAAGCACGGGTAATATCAACAACGAGTTGGCTTAAACATTTTTCAGTCACTTTTAAGAATGCTAAAAGGAAGAAAAATAGCCTTGGTAAGCCTCGCGGTTATTCTAAGTGGAATATCTCTATTCGCTGATGAAGAATTTCATGCTTTGATCACGCCTTTTATAAAAGAACACTGTGTTCAGTGCCATGGTGAAAAAAAGCAAAAGGGGGATATTCGGCTTGATACCTTAAGCACTGACTTCACTCATGCCTCAAACGCAATCTCCTGGCAGGATGTATCAGACATGCTGGTTATCGGCGATATGCCGCCTGAGGATGAGCCAAGACCACCAGCTGATCTTCTTACCCAAGTCATAAATGCCATTGATAAAGAACTTCGCTCCGCAGCTGAACAGCAAAGTGGTGGTGGCCGCATTTCAATTCGCCGACTTAGCCATTCAGCGTTAGACAATACCGTCGAAGACTTATTAGGCATTAATCTGCAACTGTCTGAACATCTTCCAGCCGACCCGGAATTGGATGGATTTGAAAACATGGCCATCACACTGGAAGCAAATCCGGAAATGGTTTTGAAGCTTCAAAACAACGCGCAGAAAATTGCTAAACTAGCCATTGTTGAGGGCGAAGATATTCGCGACGAACGCAGATACCAAATCGGTACCATCGGTCACGGAAACAACGTGGAGGAACGTGATGGCCTGGTTATCACTTCTTCCAGTCGGGATCGTAAACATGTCATGTGGCCTCAGGGATTTGTGGCACCTCAGGACGGAAGCTACCGTATTCAAGTCAGTGCTTTGGCTGAAGATTATCGTACGGTGCTGGAAGCAAAAGGCATTGATTACGAGTATGTGGATGAGAGTTATGCAAAAAACATGAAGACGCGTGAGCGTCGCCCAAACGGCGAACCGCGGCTGGTTTCCATCATTGCCATTCAGGCTTCCGAAGCACGTCACATGGATGCGGCATCGGTTCCAGGTAGAAGAGTCGGTTATTTTTATACGAGCGACCAATTGCAGACAAACGAGGTGGATGTCCGCCTAAAGGAAGGTGAGAATATCATGGTCCACTACGCTTCCGCAGCCATATTGAATCAATCACCGACCGCCGTCGTTGAAGGAGAGGAAATGCTCGTGGCCGATCTACTTCGCGTTAAGGAAATCAAAGTAATAGGTCCGCACATCGAATCATGGCCGCCCACCGTTCATCAACAGCTACTGGGACAAAAAAAGGCTGCCGAAAAACGCATCGAGGAATTTTTATTCAGGGCCTTTCGTCGTCCCGTACCTGAATCAACGGTACACAATTTTATTCAACTTTATCAGGTGGGGTTAAATCAGGGGCTTAGCGAGGAAGCATCGATGCGCAATGTGGTTGAAGGTGTTCTTTGTTCGCCACGCTTTCTCTTCAATCATGACAAAGGAGACGGCAAAGACGCCTGGGCTTTGGCTAGCAGACTTTCGTACTTCTTATGGAATTCCATGCCTGACGAAGAGCTGCTTCGTCTGGCCGAAAACGAACAACTGCTCAATCCGAAGGTTGTTCGAAAGCAAGTCATTAGAATGCTGAAGGATACTAAAGCGAAACGCTTCGTTCTGGATTTCACTGCGCAATGGCTTGGGCTTAAAAACATCGAGCTCATGAAACCGGACCCAAAACTCTACAAGGACTACGATCCCTTACTGGAGGAGCTTATGCGCAAAGAGAGTGAACTTTTCTTTGAACAGGTGCTTACGAAAAACCTACCACTGAAAACGTTTCTCGATTCTGAATTCGTCATGGTGAACGACCGTCTGGCCGCCCATTATGGGATAGCTGGGGTTGAGGGGAATCAGTTTCGCAAAGTAAACTTATCACAAGACAGCCCGCGCGGAGGACTTTTGGGTCAAGCCAGTATTTTAAAACTCACCTCCAATGGGACGCGCACTTCCCCCGTTGTAAGAGGCGTGTGGGTACTTGAAAATCTTCTAGGAGCTCCGCCTTCTCCGCCGCCACCCGATGTCGAACCTATCGAGCCGGATGTTCGCGGAACGAAAACCATTCCCGAAATGTTGGCGAAACACCGCGAAATTGAAACGTGCTACGATTGCCATCAGAAAATCGACCCTTGGGGACTTGGCTTGGAACACTTCGATGCTGTCGGAGCATTCCGTGACGTTTACCGCAATCTCCAGCCCATTGATGCGAAGGGGCAGGTCAGGGGAAGCAGCTTCGATGGAGTTGAAGAAATGAAACAAGTCCTGCTGGATCGCTCCGATCAATTCAGCCAAGCACTCACCGAAAAATTGTTCACTTACGCACTCGGACATCCTCTCACTTTCTCGGAAAAAATTGCCGCTGATGATATTGCTAAAGCAAACAGCGAAAACAAAGACGGCTTCAAAGACTTGATCGTCAATATTTGCACCAGTCCCCTCTTCCGAGGTGAACTTGGAATGAAGGATCTCGCTCTAGGAGATTTCAACTAGTTAAACAGCTACGGTCCTTTTTGATTGCTTGAGGGGAGTTTCTCTGGCTTTTCGCATGCTTGAATAAATAAGCTATGAGCGATTTTAAAACACTCGGAATAAACAAATACCTGGTTCAAGGCCTGGATGAACTAGGTATCAAGCAACCCACCGAAGTCCAGGAAAAGGCCATACCATTCCTCATGAAGGAAGGGACGGATTTCGTATGCCGTGCTCAGACAGGCACAGGAAAAACTGCGGCATTCGGCCTACCACTTCTCGAGCGCATCAATCACAAATCCGACAAGGTTCAAGGATTGATCCTGGTCCCAACACGTGAATTGGCGCAACAAGTAGCAAAGCATTTATTCAAATACACAAAGTATACCTACAAGATTTTTACCGAAGCTGTCTATGGTGGGGATAAGATTGAGGTTCAGGTCAAAGCCCTCGATCGCACAACACACATCATCGTGGCAACTCCCGGCCGCTTGATCGACCTGTTGAATCTGAAAGCAGTGGATCTCTCCACAGTTAAGCGCGTTGTTCTGGACGAGGCCGACGAAATGTTGACCATGGGCTTCCGGGAGCACCTAACCAAAATCATCAACCTGACCACCGATCGCGAAAGCATCTGGCTGTTTTCAGCGACGATTCCCGAGGATATTCAAAAGCTGGTCAAGATCTACATGAAACACGATGCCAAGCATCTGCTTCTTGAGAGTAAGGACATCATGGAGAGTGCGATCACCCATCAGTTCCTTCGATGCAAAATTGAAGACAAGCCAGCCCGCATAGCCAAATTTCTCGAGAGACGAGGCACAGAAAGAGGACTTATCTTTTGCCGCTCAAAAGCAGGAGCAATTACCCTGGGAGCCATTCTCAATGAGAAAGGGTTCAAGACCGGCGTTCTCCAAGGCAACCTGTCTCAGAAAGAGAGAGAAAAAATAATGCGCGCCTTTATCAAAGAGAGAATTCAATACGTCGTCGCCACCGATGTTGCCGCACGGGGTATCGATATCGAAGGACTATCATTTGTCATCCACCACCAACTACCTGAGACTTCGGAGTATTATATCCACCGGAGTGGAAGAACCGCACGTGCCGGCAGAACCGGCACCTCGTTCGCACTGATAGCTGGCCGGGACGCTCAACAAATGCATCTTATTGAAAAAGAACTAAAAATTCGCTTTCAACAAGTCGCTTAAAAAGCCGATTCTCAAAAAGGGAATTAGGCGGCAAAGGTTTACAAGGAGTCGTTTGTTCAACCTCTCTGTTTCCTCTGTTATATTCTGTTCAGAATTCTGTTTTTTTGAACATGAGGAAACCGAGATAACGGAGAATAAATACGGTTTTTCATAAATCCTTTTGTTCGGCAGAGTATTTATTACCAACCACTGATGGCACTGATTCACACTGATGTTTTCCATTTTAGAATTCTTACTGCTCACGTTTCATTCAGGGAAGTTCATAGTTCCCAAGCGAACCAAACTAAAATGTATATCTATTAGTTATTAGCTTTATCATCAGTGGTTTAAAGGATGCAGCTCGATATTTATCCTTGAAATCCTAAATATATACGTTAGATTTTCAAGGATATGATAATCGATCGAAAGGCATATATTAAGACAATTCGGGATCGGTTGCAGGATTATCCGGTCGTTGCACTGCCTGGGCCCCGTCAGGCTGGGAAAACTACATTGGCTCAACTTCTGGCCCAATCGATATCCAATGAGGAGATCCACCATTTTGACCTGGAATCTCCATCTGACATCGCCCGCTTGGCTAATCCCGAACTGGTATTGTCCAAGTTGAAAGGGCTCATAATTCTCGATGAGATCCAACGCATGCCTGAGCTGTTTCCACTCCTGCGTGTGTTGGCGGATCGCCCAAAATCTCCCGCACGTTTTCTTGTACTTGGAAGCGCTTCACCCGATCTAATTAAGGGGGCCAGTGAAAGCCTTGCGGGTCGAGTTTCCTTTATTGACGTTTCAGGATTTTCATTGAGCGAACTGGGAACAGAACACCTTTCCAAAAGCTGGTGGCGAGGAGGTTTTCCCAGAGCTTATTTGGCTCGAAGCAATCAGGCCGTGCGACAATGGCATGAAGACTTTTTTCGAACGTTTCTGGAAAGAGATATTCCACAGTTGGGCATCCATGTTCCCGCTTCCACCCTGCGACGCTTCTGGACGATGGTGGCACACTATCATGGCCAGATACTAAAGGTCTCAGAGTTGGCCCGCTCACTTGGAAGCTCCGAACCCACCGCCCGTCGCTACCTCGACATTCTTTCCGGAACTTACGTCGTCCGTCAACTTCCACCCTGGTTTGAAAATCTGAAGAAGCGTCAGGTTAAATCACCAAAAGTCTACATCCGCGATTCAGGTATACTCCATGCCCTGCTCGGAATTCCCGACCCGACCGCCCTGGAGTCCCACCCAAAACTGGGTGCTTCCTGGGAGGGATTTGGAATCGAACAGGTACTGGCTGTTACCGGTGACCGGGAGGCCTATTTCTGGGCAACCCATGCCGGGGCGGAACTGGACCTGCTCATCTTTCATAAAGGGAAACGTTTAGGAATTGAGTTCAAATATTCGGAACAACCCAGTACCACCAAATCCATGCAAAGCTCCTTAACTGACCTGGGGTTGGAGCACCTCTACATCGTCCATCCGGGCCAGCATAGTTTCGAACTAACAGAACAAATTTCCGCCGTTACGCTTCCAGATCTACTGGATACATTGTAATCCAAGACATGTCATAGAAGATTATGCAGCCATCCGCAACTTCTCAAATTACGAAGGAACTGGAAGGCTCCTGGCAGTTATGGAAAAAATATTAGGCGGTGAGCAGAATGGTCATCCATGGGAAGCGCGCAAAACAGCTCGGCCTTTGAAAAAAGATGGAAGCCCAAGTCGTGGAAACTAAAATCCCGCTTCCTGTTTGTGCGCACTGAAAACCCCAGGCAAACCAAAGGAGCTCTTCAACTGGACCTGTTCGAACCCCTGGATTATGGATACGATTATAAGTGTGTCATTACAAACAAGAAATGTTCCGTGAAGAAGGTGGTTCGCTTTCTCGAAGGACGCGGCCAACAGGAAAATGTATTTGCCGAATTGAAAAGCCAGGGAGCGCTTGCCTATGTTCCGTGCCGCCGTCAGGCAGCCAATCAATGTTACATGCTTTGCGCAATCCTGGCGCACAATCTCAGTCGCGAGTTGCAAATGAGAACCTGGGACAGGATGCGTGGCACCACCGAAAAACGTTCGCCGCTGTGGATATTTGAAAAAATCCAGACACTGCGCAATGCCTTTATCTGCAAAGCAGGTCGTTTCACTCAACCCGCCGGAAAGCCCACTCTTACCCTCAATGCCAATCCGATGTTTGAGCAATATATGAAGAACTGCCTCGCTGCTTGAGGAGATTTATGAAACGTTTGGGTTAATCTGAAGTTGTTTTGCCACCTCCTGCGCCACGTTGCTTTGTATGTCGAAAATATCTTCAAGGACTCCGTCGAAATTCCCACTCCATATGTAAGTATTAGTTTGAACATCGATAAGTTTGGAAAACACCTTAAGCTGATTTCCCAACCTTTGAACTGAACCTTCAAGAATATATCTAGCCCCTAATTCGTTTCCGATTTCTTCTAAGCTCATCGTTGTTCCACGAAGGCTTAGAATGGAGGGCCGAGCGATTAATCTAAGATCGTTAACCTCTGCTAGAGTATTTGAGATTTCTTCATGAACAGCTAAGGCCAAGTGGTCGTTGTTGGGATCAGGGCTAAGATTTTCCATCGGCATAACAGCAAAGGATTTTTGCGTTAGCTCCTCGAATTCTGTTTGAGTGACAAAAGTGAGTTGGTCTGAGACGCTTTTGGCACGGAGAAAGAAATATAGCGCAGCGGCTCCGAAAATCAAAGTCGGAACGGCTGCCGTGATGAACAGCAACAGAGCGTGCTGACTTGGTCGGTAGGGTTTAATCTTGGTAGATTCACCTTGCTCCTCTCTAATCTCGTCAGTGTTACGAATACCCTGAGGCGTCAATTCATAGACCCAAGCAAGGACGAGAGCGATGGGGAAACCAGCGATTACCACGAGAATGAGAGCGGTCAACACCCACTGAGGAATGCCCAGGTTTGGAAACAACAGATCTCCCACTTCCATAATACCCCAGCCAACTACGCAGTAAGCGATCCCCACTCTCACAACCTTCCTGCTTTCAACTCAGACCAGAACTTCTCTACCCCCGTAGTCTCAGCCTTAGGAGCCTGAGATCCGTGATCTGGACTGGGAGGAGTTTCTTGATCCATGGGGTAATGAGAGAAGATGCGTTATGCTCATTCATTTACATCAAATAAGCTGCGGGGACTCAAGACTGGTTTCTTGAGGGAAATTATCGGTTTGGGGAGTTGGGAAAGGAACTCACAACCGAATATTTGCTAAGCGGATGGCCCCGTTTAGCTCAACCATCCCCCTACTCCACCTTAAGAGTGACGGTAATTGTCTCTGCTTTTCCTGTTGGCGGTGGTTGGAAACTACTTATTTGGCGAACGGTGTTCAAACCTACGGAGTCAAGATCAGGCAGCCCGGAGCTTTCAACTATCTTAACAGAGGAAATAGCGCCACCGGCAGAAACAATAAATGAAACTCGGACGCTTTTGCCTGATGTACCTTCCGTCTTGGATTGTTTCCACAATTGGTCCAGGCGACGGGCCAATAAGGACCGCCACTGTTTCATCGCATCCGTATCGGCAATAGTGGTCTGAGATGTAAGCGTCAAATTGGGCAAACTCATTAGAGATTCACGTAAGTTTTCTTCGATCTTGGAAGTATCAATTTTACGAGGCTGTCGGACCGGTGGTTTTGGAGTAACTTTCACGGGATCTGGTCGTGGGTATTTTTTATCAAATTCCGCTTTATTTATAATTTCCAACTTGGGTTTTTCTTCTACCGGTTTTGGTTTTTCAACTGGGACCGGGGGTGGCTGAACAACTGGTCGCTGAACAACCGGTCGCTGAACTTCAGGTTGAGGTTCCGGCGGGGGTGTTTCTTCCCGAACTGGCTCAGGCTCTGGTTCAGGAATCTCAATGGGAGGAAATTCGGGCAACTCGATCTGTATATCAGGTATCGGTTCCACCGACTCTGGTTGAAAGGTCTGAACGGATTCAGGAAGGTCCACCATTTCAAACACGTATGGATCTTCCTTCTTGGCAAAGAGGCTGCTAAAAACTACCCCGAGCACCAATATAAGCAGAGTCGTCAGGTGTAGTATTCCTGAAAACAAGGCGGCTTTCTTGGTGGTTGGGTCGACAGTCATCTCACTTCACTCGAGTATCTAAGCTGATTCGTGAAAGATTGTTTTGTTTCAACAAATCCATCACATCTATTATTTTTTGATACTGCAGATCCATATCACCGCGTAAATGAATAACGGGTGGGTCATTTTGCTGAGCCATGAGTTTAATCCGACTCTCTAGTTCAACAAAGGTCACCTGCTCCTGGGTCCAGAAGTAAGTTCCCTCCTTGTCGATCGAGATTATTTGAAATCGAGTTTCCGGAGCCGCCGGTGTACGGGTAGCTGATTCAATCGGCAAATTCACCTGAATGGTTTGCTCCAGCAACGGGGTGGTTATCATGAAAATAATTAAAAGCGCAAATGCCATGTCGATCATGGGAGTCACGTTGATCTCCGACAAGGCAGTCATTCGTCCGCTCTTATGAAAACTCCTGGCCATGATTAGAATCGACGGGAAGCAGTATCCTCGAGTTCTATTCGGTCAGCAATGGTGCTGGCAAAATTCTCAAGCTCGATGACCCGTTTCTTGGTGAGGGAAAGTAGGAAATTGTACCCGAACACGGAAGGTATAGCAACCAGCAGCCCTGCAACGGTTGTTAGCAAGGCACCGGAAACACCTGGTGCCAAGCTCGCGATACTCGCGCTATTTCCCAGGCCGATCGCACCAAAAGCATCCATCACTCCCCACACGGTTCCCAAGAGCCCCATAAACGGAGCACCGGTCACGATGGAAGCAAGGAGGACCATCTTGCGCTCGTAGTTCATGCTCTGGTTGGCCACCGCCCGTTGCAAAGCATTTTCGGCATGAGAAACGGCGTTACCTTGATCGGCCTCTATTTCAACGGCTCGAAAGTAACACTGAGTGGCCGTTTTAACCAGGGCCGCAAAGGGAATCGATTCACTAAAAGCCTTTTTGCTGGCTAACTCTAACAACGAAGGAGCGTTGTTCAGGGTTGCTTCAAATCGTCCATTAAGTTTAAACAGCTGGTTCAGCTCCATAGCTTTACCAATCATGACGGTCCACGCCACAGCGCTAAAGACTCCGAGCGCCAGAATGATCAGCTTGCCAGCCGCGTTGGACTGGAAGAAATAGGTGAGCAGCCCAGATTCATTGGATTGAGCGAGGATTAAAAGCATAGTCGGTTGGGATGACCGTTGTTAGGATTGGATGTTGCAATATCCTTTTACCGTTTCTTCCTGAGCTTCAAAGTTAAAATGAATATTGGGCGTAGTTTTTTCTTTAAGAATTGTTTCTGCCTAAGCATGTTCTGCATTTAACTACTTATTTAGCACAGAACAAAACTACAGAAACACAGAGATTTATGGATTATAAGGCCCTTACAGTAGAACACCTCAGTAAGCACGGATCAGATGTGTCACAAAAAAATGCCCTCGTTGGATTTGACGGTTTTATCGACCGAATCACCTCCGTCGTGGACAAACGATATGGACAAGGCGACCAATTCGAACGCATGGATACCATCGAGGTGTTCGGAAACCGTGTTCTGGCTGCTGCGGGCCAGAGCGCAAATATTGAGCTGTTTGTTAATTTCGAAAAGCTGGGCGGCAATGGACCTATCATGGCAAATGCACTATTGAATGCCGGGGTCAATACCCGTTACATCGGGGCACTGGGTGATAAAACGATTCGTCCTGTTTTCGAAGAATTTGCCAAAAACACGGGTGCAATATCGATCGTCAATCCAGGAATTACGCATGCGCTGGAGTTCACGGATGGCAAAATCATGCTTGGTACCATGTCTTCTCTCGACGAAATCAGTTATGATTCCATTTTGAAGCACATCAGTGAGGGCGAATTTTTCGACCTACTCTCCCGTCAGGACCTCATCAGTATGGTCAACTGGACGATGATTCCCAACATGACTCAACTATTCGTTGATTTATTGGATAAGGTCATTCCCAACCTACCACCTCGCGATATCAAACACTATTATTTCGATTTGGCGGATCCAGAAAAACGTCCGGCTAACGAAATTGAGGAAGTACTCAGAACTATTTCCCGTTTCCAAAATCACGGACAAGTTACATTGGGACTCAATCTGGCCGAAGCAAAACAAGTCTACGGAATTTTAGGTCAGTCGGAAATCGAGGCAGATGCCCAAGGCCTGAAAACAATGGCTAGTTCTATTCGTAATGAACTCAACCTCGGTTGCGTGGTTGTTCATCCGAAAGAATCCGCCGCTTGCGCAACCAAGGAAGACACATTCTGGATTCCTGGACCTTACACGGACAAACCCAAGATAACAACTGGAGCGGGTGACCATTTCAACGCAGGATTCTCAACGGCCCAGCTGTTGGGTTTTCCACCGCTAGTTTGCCTTACCATTGGAGTATGCTTCAGCGGTCATTATGTTCGCACCGGAGAAAGCCCGAGTCTCGAGGATATCAAAAACTTTATTCAAAACTGGAAAGACGTTTGATGGCAGACGCCAAAAAAGGATTGTTCATTACATTTGAAGGTTCCGAAGGAACGGGGAAAACAACTCAGATCCAACGACTGACTTCCAAATTGGAAGGATTGGGGCGAAACGTGACAGTGAGCAGAGAACCTGGAGGCACTGCGCTAGGTGAAGAGATCCGTCATTTATTAAAACATGCCGTCAGTGGAAAAAATATGGTTCCTCGCACCGAACTTCTGCTTTTCGCCGCGAGTCGAGCACAGCATGTTGATGAACTGATTCTACCAAACCTGAAAGCAGGCAACGTAGTCATTTGTGATCGCTTCCACGATTCGACCACCGTCTATCAGGGAATCGCGCGCGCAATCGATGGAGCTATAGTTGAATCGATTAATCAAATTGCGATAGCCTCGACCCTACCCGATATCACCATCCTCATAGACCTCGATCCAGAAGAAGGATTTCGCCGTATTTTGACCCGTAAAACGGAAACCCCCGACCGTATGGAGCAGGAGCATTTAGATTTCTATAAAGCGGTTCGACGAGGGTATCTCGATCTGGCAGAAAACAACCGGGATCGTTTTCTCGTAATAGATGGACATCAAACAATCGACGCCGTCGAACAGGCAATTTGGGATGGGATTAAAAACCGTATTAAATGAGCCATTGAAATCCACCAACCCGGTGGAGGTGCTTGAACGTTCGATTGAAAAGGGACGCCTTCCACATGCCATGCTTTTCCACGGGGACCACTATCCATTTTTAGAAGAAGTAGCTCTCGGCTTAGCTTCAGTGCTTCTTAATATCGTGGTAGATGGTTCGTTGGACGAGGCGCGATTTGAGCGCGTAGAGAAACATCCGGATTTCTTTCCACTTCGTCCTTCCAAAAAGGCTCGCTCTATTCGAGCCGAAGATACCCGGGAAATTGTAAGACAAATCCAACAATCTCCTAACCAGGGTGAACGCAAGGTCTCAGTCATTTATGAGGCCGATCGGCTGGGAGCTTCATCCAAAGCTGCGAGTGCCAATATAATCCTGAAAACCCTGGAAGAACCTCCACTGAATACCACGATCATCTTGGTCACGACTCGGCCATATGCACTCCTGGATACTATTCGCAGTCGCTGTTTCAACTTTCGAATTCCAGCCCCCTTTGAGCCCACAGACAACGAAGACTGGCATCGTTGGCTAAAAGATTATTCCACCTTCCTCAACGGCATGGCCGAAATGACATCGGATAAGAAAAAGATCACTGCGAGTTTCATGATGCTTTATGGATTGATTGCTCGTTTTAATGGTATCTTGGAGGGATTGGTCACCGAGAACTGGAAAGAGGAACGTGAAAATCTTCCCGAAGATTTGCCTGATGAAGAAAAAGATGCTACCCGTGAAGGATCGGCCAAAGGCATTCGCGCCAAGTTGCTTAAAGAGATTGAACATCAAACCAGAGAAACAGCCGCACCCTACCTCCGTGGAGAAAAAGAAGGCGATATCACTTTAAAATTCACAGATAGCGTCCAACAGTTTGAGGAAGTTATTGGCCTCTTGAATGTTAACCTAAAAGAAGAAACTGCATTGGAGGATTACTTCCTTTCCTGCATGCGTATTTGGACGAGATAAAATCTTCTTCGTCCTCTTAATTTATCTCTTCCTCCCATTTCATCCTAATCAAGTATTTAGGTTCATCTGTGGTTGAGTTTAAAATCACTCACTTAGCGATAGAATATACGCCACTAGTTGATTCAATTGCTCTTCCTGAATGACACTGGCGTAGGGAGGCATTGTTGGCGCAAAACCTTTAACTACCTTAGCCGTAGAGTTCATGATCGAATCTCGAATGTAGGCTTCGTCGGCTATAAGTTTCGTTCCATCTACAAATTCGCGCTCACTGCCTATCAGTCCATGGAGACTGGGTGCAATGGTTCCTGCCTGAGGCAAATGGCAGGCCTGGCAACCCATCGCACTGAAAAATTGTTTACCAGCCTCGGCTTCAGGACTCAATTGAACGATTTCAACCGGGTCACCGAAAATCGGGGGTACCGTCATCAAGCCATAGACGGAGGCAGTTCCAGCGATGAAGGTGGCGTAGATGATCTCCTTCCAACGAACAATCGTCTGGTAACTGTTCATCATGTGTTTGATGATTATGAGGCAGACAATCACAACGGCAGCTATAGCAATATTTCTCTCACTCCCATAGGTCGATGGGAAGTGAGCACTCAGCATTAGGAATATAACAGGAAAAGTAATATAGTGGTTGTGCCAGGATCGAATCTTGGCCTGCTTGCCGGTCTTCAGATCGTGTGGTTTTCCATCACGCAGTGCAGCCATCATCTTGTCCTGATTTACTATGATATGGAAACGAACATTGGCACTCATCCAAGTGCCCATCATCGCCCCCATTTGCAGATAAACTGCCCGCCCATTAAAAACCGTCTCCAACCAGGAAGCATAAAATAAAATGGCGGCAAATGTTATCAACAGTCCAAGCCACGCATAGTTCCCAATGGGGCTCCGCCACAAAAGGTCATAAATAAACCATCCCAGAATCAGAGAACCAAGACTTATTACCCAACCCATGTAGGATGGCAGATCCGATTTCGATGGGTCGAGCAGTAAAGTCCCACCGCGTGTGTAGAAAACCGATACCAGAAGAATAAATCCGCTGATCCAGGTGGTATAAGACTGCCATTTAAATATGTGCAAGCGGGCAGGAATTTCATCCGGCTTGATTACACGCTTCTGCAAATGAAAGATTCCTCCTCCATGAAGCATGTTCAGATACCCCAAGGATTCCTCGTCTTCTTTCCCTTCAAGCAGGTTAATTTCCATCCAGGTAAAAAGGAGGGAATTACCTATCCACATAATCGCAGCTACAATATGGATAAATCGAAAAACGATATTAAAAAATTCAATCAGACCGGCTTCCATAGTTTAGTTAGCGAATTGGTACATGATTTGTAGGAGCGGCTTAATGCCGCGATTTCATTAAAGCTGTAATACACGACTGAGATGCGCCAACGCCTCTATAGAAATGTAGGAGTAGCTGCTTCAGCTGCGATTTAATGACGTTGCTAATCGCAGCTAAAGCAGCTCCTACATTAGAAAGTAAACCAATCAATAAATGTTGCGTAGGAGCAAGCTTGCTCGCGACCCGAACGTTTGACGATTTTCCGATTTCGCCACCAAGGTGGCTCCTACATTTGACCTGCGAAACATGAATAAATTTCAGCAAACTCATTAAACAGATGTCGGTTGTTTTAGATGAATATTATCTTTGTCATACAGTGACAAAAGAACCCGCTCCGGTGTCATAGGAGAAATTACTTCATCGGAAATTTTAATTTTAAACGCATCAATTGCTCGTTGAAGAGCGAAATAGGCAGCAATTCCATACATGAACGGAGGCTCGCCTACCGCCTTACTTCCTAACGGGCCACCAGGATTGTCAGCATTTTCCAAAAACTTAACTTGAATATCGTCTGGAAGAAAATCTCCGTCCGGCGCCTTGTAAGTTGACAAGGCGTGCGAAAGCAATCGTCCCTCATCATTGAAGGCTAGTTCCTCAAGCGTGACCCAACCTATTCCTTGAGCCAACCCACCCTCAATCTGACCAAGATCAACCGAACGAATAATTCCTCGCCCGAGATCATGGACCAACTTGGCAGAGTCAATCGTGTAGGTCCCACGGAGGCAATCCACGGTCGATTCAATATAGCAGGTTCCATAGGTATAATAATGGAAAGGGTGGTTATTATCCTTTGTGAAATCGTAATGCAGGCCAGGTGGTGTGTAAAACCCATGAGCCATAAGCTTAACCCGGGCAAAATAAGTTTTCAGCACGAGTTGATCCCAATCCAATTTCGACGCTTCCCCTTTGAGGTAAACCAAACCGTCCTGGATTGAGATATCGTCAGGTTCCCCGCCCAGCTCCTTTGCCGCCACGTCTTTTAGTCCAACCAATATTTCTTCGCAGGCCAGAATGGTCGCATTACCATTAAGGTCTGAAGTTGCGCTGGCGGCACTGGGAGAAATATTCGCAATACGACTTGTGTTGGTACTATTACATCGAACACGCTTATGGCTGATGCCGAATAATCGCGAAACAATGGCAATCATGTTGGAACTTACGCCCTGCCCCATTTCGATACCACCTGTCGTCACACTGACCGAACCGTCCGTGTAGACATGCACTAAACTACTGCCTTGATTCAAAAATGTCTTCGTAAAACTGATACCAAAGCACACTGGCATGACCGCATAGCCTTTTTTCGAACCGCGATGGGAATCATTATAACTAGCTATTCGTTGTTTCATTCCCTCAAGATCGAATAACTCCGTAGCCTCAAGCCAAGTACGCTTCATGGTAGACGCCTCAACCACCTGACCATAGTGAAACTGATACCCGTCCTCAATGAGATTCTTCGCTTGAATCCACTCTGGAGTAACACCCATCACGATTGCCGCTTTGTAAATAGCTGCCTCCGTTGGAAACATTCCCTGTGGTCCACCAAATCCACGGAAAGCAGTATTAGGCACCAAGTGGGTTCGACACGCAGCCGCCAAAATCTTCACATTAGGAATCGCGTAACAATTCGTCGAATGGAGGACCGTTCGTTCCAAAACCGGAGGCGAAAGATCCACGTATGCACCAGAATTTTGGTAGTGAGCCAGATCCAAAGCCAGAATTTTGCCGTCTTTGGTTAATCCCATTTTGAAATCCTGTTTGTAGGGATGACGCTTCCCCGTCATTCTCATATCCTCAACGCGGTTAAGAACAATTTGCACGGGAGTATTCAATGCCACTGCAGCGATCGAAGCCATACAGGCCCAATGAGTCGCTTGATCTTCTTTGCCGCCGAAGCCACCACCAAGACGTTTCACATCAATCTCTACCTTGTGCATGGGAATGCCGAGGACGGCCGCAACCCATTTTTGCGCTGCGGATGGACTTTGAGTCGATGAATAGACTTTCACCAGGCCATCTTCACCAGGCACCGATCGAGCCCGGTTCGTTTCAAGATAAAGGTGATCCTGTCCAGCCAGGTCCACCTTGCCTTCGACAACAAAATCGCACTGATCCCAGACAGCATCGACATCTCCTTTTTGAAACACGCGCACTGGTTGATGAAGCTCTCCAGTGGCATAGGCCTCCCTCGGACAAACCGTCACAGGTAATGGATCAATTTTCACCTTGCATACCTTCAGGGCCTTACGCGCATTCTCAACCGTATCTGCAACGATCAATGCTAACGGATGACCAATATACATAACCTTATCATGCGCAAAAAGAGGTTCGTCTGCAACGACGGCACCAATGATCTTTGTGGCAGGGATATCATCGTAACTATAGACACCTCGCACGCCTTCCATAGCCAAGGCAGCTGTCGTATCCAGCTTTTGGATATTTCCATGAGCAATCGGAGAACCGAAGACAACTCCATGCAATAAACCATGAGGCGGAGCAACATCGTCCGTGTATTCCGAGCGACCCGTTACATGCAACTCACTATCACAATGCCGCATAAACCACCTCCTCACTAACTACTTCAGGAAAACATTTTAAAAAATGGGCCAACAACAGCTGTCGTGCTAATAAGCGTTTATAATCCGCTGATCCCCTTACATCACTAATAGGGGTAAATTCTGTTTGGGCGATGCCTATCGCTGCCAGGGCGAGATCAGCAGTCAAAAGTTGATTCCGTAAAAGCTGACTCGCTTTAGAAAGATAAAGCGGAATAGCAGCAACCCCACCCAGCGCGAGATGAGCGTCTGTAATTACCCCATTCTCTCCCATTTCAAAACGGGCTGCCGAATTCACCGTGGCAATATCTAAAACCGCCCGCTTGGAAACTTTTTCCCAATTGATTTTCGTATGGACACCAGCTTTAAGAAAAGAAACTGATCGAACCATTTCCTCATCTTTCTTCGCCAATTGCTTGTAGCCTAAGAAAAAATCTTTCAGTGCAACACTCCTGGATTCTTCTTCGCTTTCGAGATGCAAGTCCGCGTTCAACGCAAGTAGCAAACACGTCATGTCTGCGATGGGCGAAGCATTGCAGATATTACCACCCAAAGTCGCACGAGTCCGAATCGGCCAGCTGGCAATCAACTCATTGTAAGCCTGGATATCAGGAATCGCAGCTTGAATCAAGGGATCATCTCCAAATTCCTGGAAAGACATCCGAGCGTCTACCACAACCTTTCCGTTTTCTTCCTTAATAGGATTGATGGGGGAGCTTATATTCAGAAGCATGACACTCTGATCCGGAATATCTTCCCCACGTTGCACGTAAAGATCAGTGCCACCGGCAATCATCAACGGACACCCACCTTCGCCTTCATTATTTGGAAAATCCGGTAATTGAAGTTTGGCCAATCGAGCAGGAATGGTTTCGAAATAGGCCGGAAGAGCACCGTTTTCGCAAAGTTCGGAAATCCTATTTTCACCCGACAATTTAGAAGAAAGTTTTTCAATCACTTGCTCACCGGCTTCCTTGATGGAACGGTAACCCGTGCAACGACATAAATTCCCTGAAATGGCTTCTTTCGCACCTTTTGAATTAAGGGGACGGTTTTTATCCATTAGCCATCCAGTGATCGCCACAACAAACCCAGGCGTGCAGTAACCACACTGCGTTCCACCCGTATCAACCATGGCCTCCTGGACATGAGAAAGCGTTTCAAGGTTAAGCCCTTCAATAGTAACTAAATGTTTTCCCACGACCTCCCCCATGGGGATAAGGCAAGAGGTCATTGGCACATAACGGACAATTCCATTCTCCAAACTCCCCATCAATACCGTACAAGCTCCGCAATCACCTTCTTTACACCCTTCTTTGGTCCCGGTAAGTCGCTCCGAATTTCGCAAATAATCGAGAGCTAATCGACCTGGAGATTCCAGGGCCACGAATTCGCGATTGTTCAGGATAAATCGAATAGAAGTTTTAAGACTCATTAAAAACTCGCTTGGTTTAATTTCTGCAGAATTTGCGCCGCAACACTCACTGCAATTTCCTCAGGAGTATCGCTGCCAATAGATAGCCCAACTGGAGCGGTAATTCGGCTCCAACTCTCATCTCCGAAATTCCGGATACGAAGTTCATCTTGGATCTTTTTTATTTTTGCAGGACTTCCCATAACGCCTATAAAAGGAAACGGCTTTGTCAGCAAACCGGCCAAGGCAGCAACGTCGTCAATAAAAGAGGGTGTCATCACAATTGCGAAGGTCAATATCGCATGCTTGACCGCCATTAAAGCAGCAGCGCCCGCATAGTCACAAATTTCAATAACAATTTCAGCCGGCAAAGCATTTTGAGTAAATAGATCCTTCCGCGGATCCACAACGGTCACATGAAAACCGAGCAAATCCATCTGTCGGGCCAAAGCCGCTCCACAATGACCGCAACCTACAATGAGAATTCTACGGCGATTGAATAATCCTACCCATGCAGACCAACGAGCATCCGGCCTATCAAATCCCACAGCAGGATTTTCCAATTCCTCCTCTCGGAGTGAGATACCTTTGGAAGTAAAAACCACCGTCCCGGATTTACCCAACTCAAGCCGTTCCAGGATTTCACCAACGATAGTTTTATGAGACTCATCCACAATGAGGGTAACTTGCGTCTGGGTACCGCCACAAAATAAACCAGAAGCCGATTCCTTCGATGGACGATGTATCAGAGTGGTTAGTTGAGGAGCTACGGGTCCTTCTTTGAAAGCTACTTTAGAATCGTTAAGAAGGCGCGCTTCCATAGCACCGCCTCCTATAGTTCCAAGTTGTCGACCATCCTCAGTAAAAAGCAAACGTGCCTGCTCTGTTCCGGGAGATCCTTTTTGATGTCCAACAACAAAGGCCAGAAACACTCTCCTACCCTCGAACACCTCACCGGCCACCGATCTCCAAAAACTCAACATTCGAACACCGTGTCTCCTTCGATTACCGTTTTTAAAATCAAGGATTCGTACTTCTCACGAGAACCTTCGAAAGGCATAATTGCAGATTCCAAAGCGACTTCAGCGGATGTGCCAAGGATTTGATCAGTCGGAACTTTGACGGCAATAAAATCTAAATCCTTTCCTGACTTGAATGACCCTTTTCGATGGCCTAAGCCCAACACATCTGCTCCAGCCTGGGTAGATCGAAACAGGGCCTTAACGAATGTAGCCGAGTTTACACCACTTGCGCGATTCTGTCGCACGAAGGACGCCATCACGTCCAACATGGAAAGATAAGGACCACCCCCAATATCTGTAGCCAGCACCCAACGAACCCTTTCCGCATCCGCTCTTTGAAAATCAAACAAACCAGACCCCAATCCTCGTTCTTCCAACGGACCATTCGAAGTTGGACAGCTTGCAATTACCGTATCAGTCGTCCCCATCAGTTTCCACTCGGCATCCGTCAAATGAATACAATGACCCAGAACGGTTTTTGGCCCAAGGAACCCTGTCCGTTCATAAACCTGAATATAGTAATCGATATCTTCAAACCCGTGCAACTCCCGATAAATAGACTTCACCCATTCGATCTCCTCATGGGTTTCACACATATGGGTCTGGGAATAGCCTTCGATGGAAGCAGCGGCCTCAGCTGAGGCTGTTATGACCTCAGGACCTGTAGTTGGAGCAAATCGCGGACTGGCGACATGCCGTTGGCCAAAGGTGCTCGCCGCCCATTGGGTAAGCTGAATAGCCTCCTCGTCGGACTGGGTCAAATTCGGGGGGGAATTCATGGTCATGAGGACGTTCCCAATTTTGAAATGCTCGGGCGCATTTCGCATCGCCGCTTCAAGGGCCACTTGATGAATCGAACTATAACAAAGCCCACCTATCGTTCCGGTAGCCAAAATACGTTTCCAAAAGATTTTCGCTTTCTCCTCGGCAATTGCATAGTCAGCAAATTCAGCCTCTCGCGGAAAGGTGTATCTATTCAGCCATTCAAGCAGAGACGTTTTCGGCATTTCACGCACATCGTCCTGCACCCAGTGAAAGTGCATATCGAAAAATGGCGGCATCAATAATCCCGCCTGTTTCTCAATCTGATGCTCCCCGAGTCCGTATTTTTTAACCAATTCATCCGTATCACCTAACTCAATGATAACCCAGGAATTTTCCTTTTTCTCAGCCAGTAGAATCCCATCACTGAAAAAATCGCACTGGTCATCCGAAATAGGATTAAGCCAGGTTCCACGGAGAGCACGGATAATAGAAGATGATTGGGCATCGCGCATTCACTAGTTGGTGTGGATGGATGACCCAATATTCAAGCGGAAAGCTTCACAAAATCCCAAGATATAGATTATCGTCAGGATTTTTATTTTCCCACAATCACCATTCAATTTTCACTTTCCCATCACCCAATTTACAAAGCGTTCCTTATGGTCGAAATGTGGATTGTGCCCCGAGTCGTTCCAGGTATCGATCGTGGCATGGGGAAAATGGTGGCGAATTTCCTTGAAATCGTCTGTGTCCACGAAATGAGACTTTCCTCCAATAAGAAAATGGGTTTTACCGTCGAACGTTTCGTCCGAATCCAAAGGGCTATAAGACAGTTCATCTAAGTGGTCCTCAATAACTGGCAAATTAATCAGCCACTTGAAACCTTCCGAATCTTCAGCACGCACAACATTCGAAATCAGAAACTGACGAAGGGCCCAGTCTTCTATATATTCAGCCAGTTCAACATCGGCATCCGCACGAGATTTAAGCTTGGACAATTTCAATGCATTCATGGCCTCAAACTCTTCATCATGCAAAGGCGGATAATCTTTAGGCGCAGTGTCTACAACAAAAAGTTGGTTGACCCTGTCAGGATACCGGCAAGCAAAAGTCATTGCCACCTTCCCCCCCATGCTATGCCCAATAAAAGTCGCAGAGTCCAGGCCTACGTGGTCAAGCAACTCAACCAGGTCCTGAACCATGTCATCAAAGGTATGGGTGGGTGCGTGGAACGAACTACCATGATTCCGGGCATCCACTAATAATACCCGATACTTCTCAGCCAATAATCGCCCGGCACTCGTCCAATTCCGCATAGAGCCAAGTAGCCCATGAAGTGCTATTACCGGAGGAGCTTCTGGATCCCCCATTTCTTTGAAATTTAAAACCATGGTTATCGGCTATGACACTCGTCGGATTAGGAATCAATTTATTTTAAGCCTTAAATCCAATTTTAGTTCCAAATTTTGTTTTTTGCCAGGAAGAGTCTGGGAATTTAGCCCATCGGCTTTCTTTATAAGCCAACAAGTGGACCATCACCTACTGCGCGACTAACAAGAAAATCGGTTAAATAGTACTGCCACAGCCCATAGCTCCGGGGCAGATCACTCAAGTAGAACTGGTAAGTATCCATAAAGTAATCCCTAAATCATCCCAGGTTTAAGAAAGTTCCAGCAAAGAGACAGGCCGAGGTGGATATTCAGCTACCCGTAATGGTAATCGCAGGAAATATTCACCTCAGGAATAGAAATTCATTGTCATTAACAATCCAATTTGAAGTAAAATAATATCAGGTAATCTTCTCAACCGAGCCGCATGAAAAATATCAAAGACAGATTGCAAATTATTAAACGCTTTTTGGGTCTACAGCTGTTAATTACCGTCAATTGTTTACACGGCCAACCCAACCACATCGACGCAATAAGACAAGATGCGCCTGAACTTGCCCATTACGGCGACTATAACGTTGGAGTTCGAACTTTGTCATTCAACGACCCGGGTCGCCTCGACGTTTTAAAAATGAAAGAAGGCAATGAACCACAACATTATGATCGAAGCCTCACTGTGGAAATCTGGTACCCGGCACAATTAACACCAGGACAACTTCCTGGAGGCCAATACAGCGCCATGACGCGTAATCCAAAGATTACGGCCACCCTTTACGGTAAAGGAGTCCGCGACGCGGCAGCTCTAAAACAGGAAGGCAAATTTCCATTGGTTATTATTTCCCACGGCTATCCTGGAAACCGTTTTTTGATGGCCCACCTTGGCGAAAATCTGGCCAGCAAGGGTTATGTAGTCGCTTCGATAGATCACACAGACAGTACTTATGATGATATTCAGGCCTTCCCCAGTACTCTTTACAACAGGCCTCTGGATCAACGATTCATTTTAAGTCAGCTGGCCACGTTATCGAAAAACTCCAGCAGCTTTCTGAATGGTTTTTTGAATGCGGATACTACAGCCGTGATTGGATACTCCATGGGAGGTTACGGTCTGGTTAACAACATTGGTGGCGGCTTTAGTGACGACATGGGATCCGACAATCCATCGCTGAAACGATTACTTAATCGGCACACAACGGGAAACTCAGACTATCTTAGTCAGCTAGATTCTAGAATAAAAGCAGGGGTTGCGATCGCCCCTTGGGGAATGACTTCCAAGTATTGGAAACCGGAAGATCTTAAGGGCATTGAAGTACCCGTTTTATATATTTCAGGCAGTGTGGATGTGGTTGCGGGATATGAAAACGGTACGCGCGCCATTTTTGAGAATGCTGTAAGCAGTGACCGCTATTTATTAACGTTTCAAAATGCCGGTCACAACGCCGCTGCACCGATGCCGGTGCCTGTTGAAATTCTGCAAAGTGGAGACACGGTCAATCCCCGTCACTATATCGATTCGGTTTGGGATAACTTGCGCATGAACAATATCACAGCACACTTTGTTACCGCTTTTCTGGATTATAAACTAAAAGGTGACACAATGGCTAAAACGTATCTTGACCTGGTACCAAATGCTAAGGACGGTATCTACTCTTTAGAGAATGATCGCGAAACTGGAGAGCATACTTACTGGAAAGGATTTCCACTCAATACCGCTATGGGCCTAACGCTAGAACACCGATTTCCAGGTCAATAAAAGTGAGTCGGCTAAAATGCTAAAATGAGGACCCTTTTACCAAATTGCAGCTTATGAGGACCAGAAAATCGTCACTCCTGGAATCTTGCGGTCAGAGAAGAATCGGAAACCTCTTATCCAAACTTTAGGCAATTTACTGAAATGCAATAGGGGAATCTAATAGTTCCATTACCTGTCATATCATTTTTCAAGAAATGACACTGCTATGGGATATATTGTCAAGACGGTTTCGATTGTTTAATCCATTGGTGAAATTGTATTTGTTTTTTGCTACCTTTCGGTGGGCCGTTATTGTTTATCTGATACGTTTCCTCCCGCAGTTGCAATCGGCTCTTTGCCGTGCATAAACTGCTATCCGCACGTGCCCAGACTACAGACAGTGCAAGGTGATCTATTCAATCGGGCTGGAGGAACAAGGGCCGCGCAATCTTTTTATCGAGTCATCTTGGACTCATGTGTCACTGCGCGCAGGCCTTCCGTTCCAAATAGGTTTCATAACAGTATTTCAAAAGAACAGTTTCATTCAGGCATAGACTTTGGAGATGCGTCCTTCACGCAGGGCCCGGGTGGAGTAGGCAGTTGGATAGTTGAGTCGCAATCCTACGGTGTCGGCACTCATGCGTCCGGTCTGGATACGCCACCAGTCCACGGCGAACTGCCTGGCGATGGCCACGACCATCTTCTTTTTCTTAGCCGCACTGAAGGGTTCGTTTTGTATACGCTCTTTCCAGTAGAGGATGGGTTGGTAATCGGGCTGGAATTGAAACATGCGCCAGACCGCTTCTATAATCATATGCCGGATGCGGGGGTTGCCGTGTTTGTTGATGCTGCCCTGTATGCGTTTATTGCCACTGGAGGCTTCGCTGGGACACAAGCCGGTGAAACTGGCTACCTGGCCGCGGCTGGTGAAGCGTGTATAATCAACAAACTCCCGGTCCAACACCGAGGCGGTGAGCGCTCCCAGTCCCACCGGCAGCAAACGGTTGGCCGTGCGTTCTTCGCGCGCGGTGGCTTCCCGCAGTTGCTTCTCCACCACCACCAGGATAGTTTGATAGGGTTCGAGTATTTTCAAAAAGTAATCGGGGAGAGTTTGTTTCAGTTCCTCGAAGACCTTGGGTTTCCACCAGCCAGCCTCCAGCTTGATGTCGTAGTAGAGGCCGTTACTGGTGTTATTTTTCACGCAAATCGGCGGGAATGTTTTCAATTTAATTGGAGGTATGGGCGGCGGACTTTTTCGATTTAAATGGAGGATTTGCTGACGGTG
>JAQBYJ010000032.1 GCA_027622555.1 Verrucomicrobiota bacterium | reverse complement strand
GTCATATCTCCATTATTGACAAGTTCCGTTCGCATCTTGACAATTGACTATTGACCCTATTGGAAGCTCCCATGTCATCTTTTCTGCTCCCCCCTGCTTCGGATCATACCGGCCACTTGGACAGTTGAGCATAAACACTTCCCATAAGTTGGTTTTTTCTCATCCACTCCAATGAATAGGTATTAGAAAGATTAAACTCTTTTCTTTTGAAGAGCCGCTTGTTTATGCTTAAATTATCAATCTCTATTGAATAGAAATAACACGCGACAATGTAACAAGCCAACTCCATGGACCCATCCTGTAAGATATATCTGTAAACTGGAAAATACTTGCATGCAGTCCTACCGACTTTCCCGTGCGTCCTTTCGTCAATTAATGTAAAATTAGTATGCCTGATAGCTGTTACCAGTTCACTATCAATCGATTCTAAAAAACTAAGACTGTATTTAAAATCATCAATAAAATCGGAAGAGCCGTATGCCATACATTCTCCGCTCCTGAAAGTATGATAATCTCTGAAAAACAATCTGAATATTCTCCAAATCAATGGAAAAATCCCGTCGAGTATTGCTGCTATCATTTTCGAGCAATCTATGTTCGAAGATCTTCTTCATTCAAGTATTTATTAGGATCAGGCATAATTATAAATTGGGGCGGACCGAGAATAATAGGAGGTAAAGGCACTCTTAACCACCACGGAATTGGTTGAATTGATGGACCTGAGTCCGGTTCAGGCGATGGCTTGGGTTTAGGAGAAGGATTGCTAGGAGTCTGTTTTCTTTCCGTTGGAGCATTATTAGTATTCTTTTCAACCTGCTCGATTCTTGTTTGCTGAGGAGTTTTTACAGGACGGTAATTTGGATCTCCAGAAGAGAGCCAATGGGGTCAGAGAGCCAATGGGGTCAGAGAGCCAATGGGGTCATATCTCCATTATTGACAAGTTCCGTTCGCATCTTGACAATTGACTATTGACCCTATTGGAAGCTCTTGATTGAGTGGTGATTCTGCCGAAGGCGTCGTACTCGTAGGCGGCGGCGATGCCGCCGGTCTCCTTTTCTTTTTTATACTTTTCAGGATTATTCAACCGCTACTCCTAAAATATTCTCGTACGGCACTAAGCCAAAAGTGCGACTATCCCTGGAATTCTTCATATTATCACCGATCACAAAAATGCGATTTTCAGAAATAGAAACCTCAGTTTCAATGGCGTAGTATTGATTAGCCTTAATATTAGGCACAAATTCAATCGAGTTAGGAAGTGGTATTATTTCATCATCAATCAAAATGCCATTATTTTGAAAATGAATTTTTTCTCCTGGAAGGCCCAGAACCCTAAATAACCCATTTAGTTTTGTCACAGGAATTTCAATTAATACAACATCAAATCTCTCCAATGATCCAAGATCTCTTTGAGAGATTTTGACCACCTCGCCTGGAAAATAACTAGGGGACATTGCTACTGACGTAACCTCGTAATAATCAAAACCCTCAGAGCATCCCAAGAAGTACAAGAGAGTAAGCAACACTAACAAGCTAAACAAAGACTTCATAAATTTCAGATCTTTCTCAATATTCTTTTTCAATAAATACTGGTTCAAACACTGTCCAAATATCGACAGAATAAGGGCTTTCATTGGCAATGTTTCCCCAAAGGCCATTATTTAAGCCACTGATTTCGAAACTAGTTTGATAAGGTAATTCCTCTGAAGGCCCACCCATGTAATAAGTATAACCAAAAACCACATCAATGAGTGTTTTATCTATTGTAATATCAGCTGTATATTCTGGAATATTTCCAATTGGATACTCCACTCTTCCAATTTCTGCCTGAAGCTTCATAAACAGCTTTCTTGGATTTGCCTTCCACAATGTTCCCAACAAGCTGAAAGGAGTTTTTTCATTCAGTGATGATAAGTTTGTTTCAGGCCAGTTTAAGGGAGGCATAACATAGTACTTGTTATCCGAATTCCACGGAACTTTATTTCCCCTTTCTTCTTTATCACCGTCAACTACAAACGTTTTAAGAGTATAAGTTTTATCATAACTCTGGGAATCATCAATCTCGTATGTCTGGCGGTAGCTATAATTGTAACTGCTTTGAATGCTATTTTCCCAAGATTGGTTAAGCCATTCGATAACCAACTCTTCAAGGTAAGTATCAATGGCGTCCCAACCATTAACCTCCCATGGGTCGAGGTCATAATCATCCAAATCCTCATCCTCTTCCGGGTCATCCGGATGTAACCCCAAATAATCATAGTAATTGACCGGATTATTCCCGACAAAGGCGTTGAGGTTGATGCCGCCGGACTCTCCAATGGGGTCGCGGTTGATGAAGCGTCCGATCTTGGGGTTGTAGTAGCGCAGGCCGTAGTAGACCAGGTCTGTGTCTTCGTCGGTGTATTTGGTAGAGAAGCGGAAGGGGTTCGACGCCGCGTAAGTGCCTGATTGGTTAACGATTCGTCCATAAGCATCGTACTCGTAGGCGGCGGCGATACCGCCGGTCTCGTTGTAGAGGCCGACAATGTTGCGGGCTCCGTCGTAAATGGGATAATATTCCGCCGAGCCGTCCTGGATCATGAGGAGTCCGCCGACGCCGCCCGCGCCCTGGATGGTGGTGGAGACGTCCAGCCCCCAGGTAAACTTCCGGCCCACCGTGTCGCTGGAGTTGGTCTCGGCGATGAGGTTCCAGCCCTGGTAGACGAACTTCTTTTGCAGGGTCCCGTTGGCCGAGAGGGTGATGCGGCGTCCCATGTAGTCGTACTGATAGGTCCAGTTGTTCGCCCCGATGGTGACTTTGACCAGGCGGTTTTCCGCGTCGTAGACCATGGTGCGGGTGCCGTCGGTCAGCATGTTGCCGTTGTCGTCGTGGGTGGGGCTGGCACCCGGGATGAGCGTGTATAGGTTGAGCTCATTGGCGGTATACTGGGCCAGGGATGCCGGGGCGATGGTCTCGTGGTCGCGGTTGCCTTCATTGTCGAACACCCAGTCGCAGCGGGTGTTCGATATCGTGGTGCCGATGGCCCAGGTTGAGGCGTCGATGTTGTAGCGCTCGTACTTGTTCACCTGGCTGCGCAGATCGTACTCCGCCTTGGAGGCGTAGCCGGCGGCGGGACGGCTCAGGGTGGTGACCACGGTGCCTTTCATTTTCTCATAGGTGCGGCGGCCATGACTGTCATATTCGAGGCGGGTTTCCTGGGTCTTGGAGGAATCGCTGGCCCAGAGGTGCAGGATTTTGTCCAAGCGGTAACTGTCCGAACGGTAGACCATGTCCTGCTTGTAGTTGCCGTATTGAAGGTAATCTACCACGTTAGCTTCCGCATTATAGGTATAGTCGAAGGCAGTAGCAGAGAAGTGGTTGGCCGTGACTTTATCCAAGCGGCTGGTACTATCGTAAGTGAAACTGTTTTTATAGGTGGAGTCGTTCCGGTAGTTGAAAGACACCGACCGGCCTTTGAAACCCTTTGTAGTGGTATCGTAGGTGTAGTTGATGACATCGTTGGTTTCGTGATAGATGTCATTGGCGTAGATGCCGAGGTCCTCCTGCGAGAGCTGGTAATTGGAGTCGTAGCTGAACACGCGTTTGTTGCGCTTGTTGGCGGGACCACCGGTACTTCCCTCCGTCACTTCGTAGAGACCCCCGTGCCGTTTGTAGGTGTACAAGAGATCCGGGGTGTATTGCACGTTGGCGGAATTGTTGTAGCCTCCGGTACTTGGATAGGTCACTTTCTTCAAGGCGTTTGGTATACCGCCGGTGCCGGGATTGGTGGAAGCGTAGTATTCATTGGTCACAATGACTCCGCGACCGTCCCGGCGGGTTAGCACTTGCCCAAGGGAGTTATAGGTGTATTCCGAGTATTTCAACTTATCGTCCGTTTTCTTTTTAAGAAGGCCGGTATAAGAATCGTAGGTCCAGTTGGTTTCGTCGCTCGTTCCGTTGAAGCCGCTAAAGACACTGAGGTCCCCGGTACGAAACGTCTCCATCTTGGTCATCTGGCCCATGGGATCGTTGTATTCATACCTCACCGGATATGGTGTTCGACCATAAGTGTGGGTGAGGCGCCCCATAAGGTCGTATCCATAAAGGGCTTCTATTCCACTGTCGTCGGTATCCTTGAACATGAAGCCGGTACTACTGTCGTATAAGTAGGTTTTGCGGACTCCGGCGGAGTCCTCGACCCAGGACAACTGGCCTTTGCTGTCGTAGCTGTACTCCGTCTCCAGGTCACGTCCGTCAATGGTCAGGATAAGCCGGCCGATTACGTCATAGTGGTTCGAAAAGAGGTGCCCTTCGGTGTTGAGCGTCTCCACATCCAGTCCGTTGAGGTTGACCGACTGGGTAACCAGCAAATCAGTGCTGGGATTCTGGTCGATGTAATGCTGCTTGATTACCTTGGCCTGCGAACGCCGCACCTTGACATAGTCTTCGGTATAGTCACCGAATATGTTCTGGGTGAAGCTGTAACCGATCGTGCTATCGCTACCGGTATTGACGGTATACCCGGAGACTTTTGCGTAGGTCGCCTCAAGGCCTTTAAGCGTGCTCGAACCATCGGTGCCATAGGTGCCATAGCCGTTAAAGTCATACCAATCGGAGCCGAACTTTTGAAAATGACCGTAGTACTCCATCACGTTATGGTCCGTACTTAAATCGATGGAGCCATTGTCATTCGTGTCGGTGGCGGTTCTTGTCAATTTGGCGTTGCCGTCGTACCAGTAAAGCTTGCTTGCCCCAACCGTACTTGCAGAACCCACCGAAGTGCCTGACTTGTAAGTCTCCTTGGTCAGGTGGCTCCAGGTGTTATCGTACTGGAACTCCTGGAATAACTTGACGGTACTGCTGTTGAAGGTCGGGAATTCGTTGCGGATGGGACGGCCCAGCCAGTCTTTGTAGGCCGTGTTCCAAGGCCCGGAGTCGTAGGCTTTCTTCGACCACAAGAAACCGGTCCCGCTTTCATAACCATAGGTGTAGGTCTCGGGCGGCTGCGCCGTTCCCGTTATGGTGTACAAACGGCCATCCTTGTGCAGGGTCGTGGTCCGGGTGGAGTTATTCGGGTAGGTGACCGTCGTGACCGTATCACTGGTATAGCTGTAGGTGTTGGTCAGGTCGCGGGGATCATTGACTGTTTTAACCCGCCCGCCCGTGTCGTAGGTGTAGGTGGTGGTCAGGCTCTTGGTGCTCGAAGGGTCATGCACGGTCTCCGTGAGTACATTATCAGCCACATCCAGGGTATAGGTGGTTTCGATATCCCCCTGGGTGTCGAAGCCCGAAACGGTTATGCCTTTTTTGATGGTTTCAATGACCCGGTCATACGCGTCATAGTAAAATTCCGTGATAACGCCTTGGGCATCGGATTCACTGGTCTTTTGACCGTTCGCGTAGGTTGCCACATGGAAGATGCGTCCGTCGGTTAAGGGACTACCAACAAACTCATAATCTTTAACTAGGTTGCCGTATCCATCATGGATGTATTGGCGATGGGAAATTTGAGCGAAGTTGCCACTCCCTATATAAACATAGGTGGCTCTGTAATGCACGCGTCCTTGAGCGTCATACCAGACATCCTCCGCAGTGTGCTTGCCGTAACCGGTTCCCCCGAATACCGTTTCCATATCAAGGTCATCGATATCGTAACCCTCGAAGGTTTTTAAATAGGTGCCGCCGCTAAACTTATTGCCATGCAATGTGACAACCCTGCGTTCCGCTCCGGATCCGCCGGGGGTAAATACGTACTTGGAGGTTGAGATGTCCCAGGTACTCGTGCCTTTTAGATACAAATAAGAGGTTTTGGTGCCATTCGGTAGCTCAATGGATATCGTTTTTCCTTTAAGGTGTTCATCCGCATCGTCCGGGCGGTAGCTCTTGACCGTCGTAATGTAGAACTCACCGGATTCGGAGTAGTTGGTCTCCACCTTCTGGAGGATGGTTTTACTGAATAGGGTCGGCTCCGTGTAGACCGCGGTCGTTTTACCCACCACCAGCGATCCCTGCTTGGTTTCGATCAGGTCCGGCAGGGCCAGTTCGCCGGAAGCGTCTTCCCAGTAGGAATAGCTCGTGATCAAGTTGTCCACCGTGTCCTTGAAGGTGGTTTTCACCTGTTTGATCTGGCCTATGGCCGTGTCCGGCTCGCCATCCAGATTTGCTCCCGTGAAACGGTAGGTTTTGGTCGTGTTGTTCGGCCTTTCCCAAGTGACCTCATAAGGATTCGAAGGGTCTGTGGTATTGGAATCCTTTGTATAAACGCTATATAAGTCGCCACCGTAGCCCCGGGCATACGATTCGAAATTCCCAATAGTGAATTCCTTGGCATCTTTCACATTTGCCGAGCCATCCTGGGTAAATAAACTTATTTGCCATTCGGGATTGTATGAATCAATGCTGGCGTAGCGCAGGTGAACAATGTCTTTGGTGGATTGGTACCAGTCATACAAATAGGTGGTAGTCCCTTCCCCGGAGTCCCCCATACCATCGTCGTATTCGTAATATTCTTCATCGACCTCCAGATAATCCGTTTTCGCCCCTATGATTCGCTTCAGTTTGAACTCCCGAAAAAAACCATTGGACGCACCTGATCCACCGGACGTATCCGGGTCCGTGATCTCATAAGTCGCAACAGGTGAGCCGGTGAGCGGATAAAGGCCACCCGATTTGGCGCCCACCTGACTGGGAGTATAAAATTTTATGGCAAATCCGCCGCCGCCCAACACTTGCACATCGGCCAGCCCCTCCGGAGCAAATGCCTGGCGATGGGTCCCGCTACTTGTTACGTCCACATAGGTGGAATCAAAAATGGAAAACACGGCATCGGTGGTGGCCAAATTATTGGCCCCGAAATTTTCGGGCTTTAACATGATTTTGCCAGCGCCGTAACCCATCGTGGCCCGGCCCAATCCAATATGTATTTCAGCTTTTGTAGCACCGATTACGGGATAAGCCTTACCAAAAGCGGAGACGGGCTCTTTAACCGCAACCGGCCGTACTCTGAGGTCCACCGTTGAACCCGAGATATCAGCTTTCCCTATCGTTCTCAAAGGAGAGTCATCCAACAAGATTTGCAAACTTTCCTTAAGGCCCGCACTCATCACCGGATTAAAATATATCCTATAATCCGACATGCCCGCCTGCGTGACCGTTATAACCTTGTCGTCATTCAAATCCACTTCGAACTCAAACAACGTCGAATTGGTGACATCGTAAGTCGTGGTGAAATAGAAGTATTTGTTTATGCCATTCACGGCTAACTTAACGTAATCGGACCCACCGACGGAGACCACTTTTCCGCGCACCTGGGCACGTACCAAAACCGTCCGCGACTCTTCGGCAATCAAAGAGCCCAGCGGAGCAACGAGCAACAAAACAAACAAAGTCCATTGTGATAACAAGCGTCTCATTTCCGCCCCCCTTCATTGAGAAAATTCAAGCGAAGTTCCTCGAAAGGAATTTCATCATCCGGGTTGAATTCCGGCATCAGCGGCTGAACCACCGTTGCCTTTGCCTCCAGGAACGCCTCCTGTTCTTTTGCGGAGGCGATCCGGTGCGCGATCATTTCCTCCAACTCCCGCATTTGCGTGAGCCGCTTGAAGGCATAGCGCTCGTCGGCATTCAAGCTTTCCAGGTCTTCGGCGCTCTTCAGCGCCAGTTTCCAATCCTCCGCGTTTACTGGATGGGAACGGCTGGCAAGATAACGATTCACCACCTTCAGGTAACAGGCCTTCGCTTCATCCGCATCCTCCAGGTATTTTTCATACAACTTCCCCATCAGCACCAGCTGCTCTCCCCGATCCCGGGTTTCACGCCCCAGGTCCGAGGAAAACAAGGCTCCGACTTCATCCAGGAATTCCCGCGTAATCGGATTAAAAACATCTCTATACCCTTCCACTTCACCAGAGGAATGCATGATCATCAACGCCTGGCAGAGCTTGAAGGAATCCACCGACTCTCCCGCTTCATCAACCGCAGTGGCTTCAATACGTTGCCAAATTTTATCCACATCTCCCAGGGCGAGTTCTTCCCGGAAAGCCTGTTTATCAATCCGGTTTGTCGTGGAGTGTTCTATTTGAGCCGTCAAGCTGGTTAATCCAGCGCATAAGTACACAATGAGCCCATAGAACTCCGTAAGGAAACGTTTCATAATGACTGTGATTTGAAGTTGAGAAAAGAAGTTGAATTTGGGTGAAAAAATCCATTCGCGCACCAGTCCTTGGAGAACCACATGAGGACAACGACCGCTTGAGAGGGCGGCTTCCGGGCATAAACGAATAAAGTGCCCGTTATACATTCTGTCGTCCGGGCGCGTACACCGGACCGCTCTTTCGGAAACAATTTTACCGACACGGCTCTGCCCCCGTTTGTGGATGAGCTCTGGCAGGCTGTGCCGCCGACTTCGGACTTTTCTTGTTAAGGCTCCGGCAACGACCGAAGCAACTTTTCGCCACCACGCCTCTAAGGCGATTAGGTGATCGAGGGTCGAGGGTCGAGGGTCGAGGGTCGAGGGATCATAAACTGATTAAATTTGGGGTAAATTGAGTTGAACAATTGAAAAGCGTTGCTCTTGAGATCTATTTGGAAATTCGGATCACAAGCGTCAAGAAAAATATTTCATTATTTTTTGAAACTAAAAAATAGAGCTCTTAACCGAAAAGTATCATTTCAATAATTCGCGGTTTTTTCATATTTTAGCCTGCCCGGTAGCAGGAAGACGTCGGCGTTTTTGGAAGGGATAAAGACAGTGACTCCGGAACGAAAGTCAGTGATGTCTCCCAAATACGAGCGGGAAAGTTGGAGACCAGAATCAAGTTCTGGTTGGAATGTCCGCTTCGGATGATGCACCCTATCAACTTGAGTCATCCACAGACTTGGAAGCGTGGGATACTGAGGGTGAATTTGAGGATTTGGATTCAGAAGATCCTTTTAAATACGTCGACGAAGACTTCCCGGGAGGAGCTAAATTTTATCGGATGCGTGAGTTGTAGGAGACAGTCCAGTCGCAAGCAAGCTAGCTCCTACAACATTAAAGCCTAAAATCCAAACACACCCGGCAACCAGGTTGAGAGTCCCGGTACGTAGGTGATCAAAAGGAGACCGATGGCCATCGCGATGAAGATCGGGATCAATGGCTTCACTACTTTGGCGATCGTTGTATTCCCCACTCCGCAACCGATAAACAAGCAGGTACCCACTGGTGGGGTACACAAGCCTATACAAAGATTTGCGATCATGAATATGCCGAAGTGAACCGGCTCCACACCGAGTTTCATAACCACAGGTAGAAGTATGGGAGTAAAGATTAGCACCGCAGGGGTCATATCCATGAAAGTGCCGACGATCAGAAGCATGAGGTTAATGATAAGCAGAATAACCAGTTTGTTTTCCGAAATAGCCAACAAGGCCGAACTCACGGTTTGAGGAATTTGCTCATAAGCCAATACCCAACCCATGGCTTGACTCGCGCCTACAAGAATCATGACCACCGAGGTGGTCTTGGCCGACTTAAGCAAGATCCGGGGTAAGTCCTGAATCTTGACCTCGCGATAAATAATCACTCCCAAAATCAGAGCATAGGCCACAGCCACAGCGGAAGCTTCGGTTGCGGAAAAAATTCCGCCCAGTATCCCTCCAATAACAATAAGGACCAATAATAAACTGGGAAGCGCATGCAGAAAGGAAAAGAAAACCTTTTTCAACGAGGCAACGTCTCCAGAACCCACATTCTTGCTACGGTTCATTAGGAAGCAGGCCGCCATAATAAGCAGCCCCATCAAGATTCCGGGTACCAGACCACCCAGGAACAATCCGGCTACTGAAACATTTCCTGCAACCACGGCATAGACGATCATGATGTTGCTGGGAGGAATGAGCAGTCCGGTTGTGGCGGACGTGGTCGTCAAAGCTACACTGAACTCCCTGCTATAGTTTTTGCGTTCCATCTCGGGAATCATGAAACCTCCGATAGAGGAAACAGCCGCCGCAGCGGATCCGGAAATCGCACCAAACATCATGCAGGTCATGGTATTCACATAAGCAAGACCACCGTGGAATCTGCCAACCACGGAATTCGCAAAATCCATTAAACGCCGAGCCATACCTCCCTCCCCCATAAGGACTCCGGATAAAATAAAAAACGGTATGGCAAGCAACGGGAAGCTGGCGATTCCCGTGGACACTTTCTGCGAGACGATGAAAGCTGTCGGCACATCTCCCAGCGAAAGAATGGTGACGATGGTGGCTACCGCTATACAAACCGCGATGGGAACATGCAGCACAAGCAACCCGAAGAAAACCACAACAAGGATTAAGACCTGGGGATCCATTAAATATCGCCTCCTTTTTCGAGGGCGGATTCGTCAGGCAGTTCTTTGCCTGCAAGGAGCAGCAGGAGATGTTCGATACTGAAAATAATAAAGAAGATTCCGGATATCGGGACGGCCGTATAAAGATAGCCTTTTTGCCAGCCAAGGGCCGGAACCACTTGTCCCGAGGCCAGCGTTTTGGAAACCAGCACCCAACCGCCATACAGCAAAGCAAAGGCGGCAAAAAACAGGACTACCAGCTCGACAAAGATAGCAGCCAGCTTTTGGGCATCGGGGTGTAATTTGCCGACAAAGTAATCGACTCCCAAATGCCCCTTTTCTTCATAGGTCAAACTGGCACCGAGCAAGGACACCCAGATGAGCAGGTAGATGGCAAGTTCCTCCGTCCAACGACTTTGCGCGTTGAGGATATAGCGGGAAAAAACACCCCACAAGACATCCAAAGTCAGCACTGCAAAAGCAGTGATCAAAAACACCTCAAGAAACTTAACCAGAAAATTGCGTATGGGTTTCATTGGATCAGAGCGGTCTTAGTCCAGATTTTGGATTTGCTTTATAAGGCCTTCCACGGGAGTTCCGTCGAAGTTCTTATACATGTTCCGGGCCTGTTCCTGGAAAATTGCCTTATCCGGTCTGTAAATAGTCACTCCTTCTTTTTCCAGGTTCGATAAACACTCGTCCACATACTCCTTCCAGATTTGTTTCTGATAAACCACGGACTCATCGGCGGCTTCCTGAACCCACTGTTGGACCTGCGGTGACAGGGAATCCCAAATTGTTTGACTGAAAAGGACTATGTCCGGAATGCGGGCATGTTCATCCATGCTGTAGTGTTTGGCCACTTCCCAGTGACGGGTGTCATACATACTTGGTGGGTTATTTTCCGCACCATCGACCATGCCTTGCTGCAGGGCAGTATACAACTCGCCGAATGGAATCGGCGTGGGTGATCCTCCCAGAGTATTAACCATGTCCATGGCCGTGCGGCTGCTCATGACCCGGATCTTCATGCCCTTGAGATCGGCCGGCGTTAACACCGGTTTTTTGACCGTATAAAAACTGCGGGCTCCACTGTCGTAGTAGCAAAGACCCCGTATTCCCACATTCGCCCCTTTGAGTAAAATACCTTTGCCAATAGCGCCACCTAGAACCTCCCAGTAATGATCTTCATCGCGAAACAGGTAAGGCACACTGAAAACGGCCATCTCGGGAATAAACCCTTCCATCGGTGCAGTAGAAACCTTAACCATGGCGAGTGCACCACGCTGCATCTGCTCGATCGTCTCGGTCTCGGAACCCAACTGACCATTGGGGAAAACCTGAATCTCCACCAACCCACCGGATTTCTCCGAGGCTTTCTGCGCCATGTACTCCATAGCCTTGTGGACGGGCGCTGTGGCGGGCAGCACATGGGCCAGTTTAAGTACTATTGTCTGATTTCCGGATCCCTTCCCTCCGGTTCCAATAAGAAGAGAAAAGACACTCGCGGTTACAACTATGCCAACCATGAGACCGAGAAGCAGAAAAGAGGTAGATTTTTTATCCATTAAACTGTTTGGAGAAGATGATTCACAAACTATCGGACTTTCTTCCAATTCGGAAAGGGAAATCTTTTGCCTGTTCCGACCATCACAAACGCGGTAGACAACCCAGGAAGTCAGAAAACTCCTGCTTATTCAGATATCATTCGGACTGCAGCTTTCATATAACCGAGTGCATAAGCCATGCCCGCATGCCAGGGAGCATCACAAGTCATCTGAGGCGTATGATCCGGAATAAGGACACCGGTGTAATTATTTTTCTTAAGAATTTTTAGTACGCGGATCATATCAATGTCCCCATCGTCGATAAACGTCTCCTTATAGTGCGGAACCTTCCCCCGCACATTTCTGAAGTGAATATAGGCGATCTTTTCCTGGGAGCTGTAGGTCTCAACGGTTTCGTAAATGTCGCCCTCGGTCATTTCAGCCAGACTACCAATACAAAACTCCAGAGTGTTCGAAGGGTGTGGTTTCAGGTCGAGGAGCTTTTGATACAAATGCGGTTGATAAACCAACCTCGGTTGAGCTCGAACTGTTTCACAGGGAGGGTCATCCGGATGCGCAGCCATTTTAACGCCTGCCTCTTCTGCAACGGGCAATATCTCTTCGAGGAAACACTCCAGGCGTTGCCACAATTCTTCCGTCGTTGCGGTAGGAACGATCCCGTTTGGAGCATTCGGATCCACAACCATGTTCCATACCATTCCATTTGGCATCGGAGTATCTTCAGGGCCATCCATACCGACAGATTCTGCCCCGCCGCGGGCAAAAGGTCCTCTCACGCGTCCGGCCACACCAGCCAGGCTGAAATTGTACCCGAAAATCGGTATTCCGGCGCGACCGACGTTTCGAATAATAGTTTTAATATTCTCCAACTGCTCACGTTTCTTTGGACCATCAAGCAATATGTCGTACCAGTGAGCAGGATCGAAATTCTCCAAGGCCTCCAACTTCAAACCTTCTTCTTCAACTGCTTTCCTGAGATCATTCAGTTCTTCGAAAGACCAAAGCTTGTCAGGATCACCAGCCAATCCCCAGCCATCCTGGGCACCTGTCGGTTGATCACTGCGGCTGTTCGACTTCGCGCCCTTAAAATAGTCGCAGTAATGAGCAATGATATGGGTGGCACCCGCTTGCTTTGCGAAACGAAAGTTGTCCCGCGTGAGCATATGTCGGTAAAGTCCAAGTCCCAGCTGCATTATTTATAATTGGAACCGAGGTATCAATTATCAGCCAGTGTATTGATGGCTTCAATAACAAGCGCCGCCATCAATGTGGTTGTTAATGAGCCACCCATGTCGCAGGTCCGATTTTCAGGATTACTAAATACGATTTCTACTGCTCCGTAAATGAGATCAGCACCTGCCTGAGTTTCTTCGGTATCCAACCACTGAAGCATCATGGCCGCTGAGAGAATAGTTGCAATAGGGTTGGCAATATTCAGGCCTGCAATACTCGGGGCAGTTCCGTGTGACGGTTGAAAGACGGCGTAATTATCTCCAATATCCGCCGATGGAGCCATACCCATACCGCCGACGATTCCGGCAAGAAGATCGGATAGAATATCGCCGAACATGTTTTCAGTAACCACCACATCGAAATCATTTGGCCGTTGGACCAGAAAAAGAGCCATGGCATCAATATACTGACGCTCCGTCTTAACATCCGGGTACTCCTCGGCGATTTTATTAAAAATATTCCTCAAGTAAGCCATCGAAGGCAACACATTCGCCTTGTCGACGAGGGTAACGAATTTACGTCGCTTTCTTGCCTGTTGGAATGCAGCCCGGCAAATGCGTTCGGCGCCTTTGCGACTTATATACATGAGATCTGTCGCTGAGTCCGCTTCCAAGTCCAGCACTTTACTTCGTTCATAAAACAAACCTTCGGTATTCTCCCGGACGAGCATGATATCAATATCACCTTTACCATAACCTTTTAAGGGAGTGTCTGACTCATGATACAATTTGATGGGACGAAGACCGTTGTAGAGATCCAATTTCTCGCGAATTTCGATTTGCGGAGTCAACTCGACGCCGCTCGGCAAACGAACATCGGGCAAACCCATTGCGCCAAGAAGAATAGCGTCACATTCCGCACACTTTTCCAGAACGGATTCAGGGAGAGCAACGCCATTTTCCAAGTATTCCGTAGCCCCGACAGAGTGGGTTTCATAGGTAACAGGAAAGCCTGCGATTCGGCTTACTGCGTCGAGAACTTTGACCGTTACATCTATTACCTCTGTGCCTATCCCGTCGCCAGGGAGTAATGCGATGCGAAAGTTTTTCATCAGATTGGAAAATAAAGTTTTGGAATTAGGGTGCTCCTCTTCGGATGGGATAACGAAACCTCAATGCCAGTTAGCTACAAGCGAAATAATCCCAAATTAAACGCTCACCCAACTCGAAAAAAGAAAGCCCTTCTGGATAAGAAGAGCTTTCGATAGAAACTGTGCAAAAATTATGCAGTCAGGAGCGAACCGTATGATTTCTTATTTGCAAACAGCAGTATCAGATTGAAAGCAAAAACAACGGTGCCAACCGCCATATTGGGAAGATCCAGAATCAAATGATACAAGAGTATGTTTACGCTAATGGGAGCTAACAGAACGAGAGCCAAAGGAACATATTTGTTAAATAAGAGACCCATTCCGACGCCCACTTCAATAATTCCGATCACTGGAAATGTGAATTTTGAAGCCGCAAGGCCTCCCATATAAACAGCTGCGTCTCCATGCATTTCTAAAGCCGGAAGAAAATGCACAAATTTATTAAGACCGAAAACAGCCAACATAAGGCCGAGGAGAATGCGAATTACCAGAGTAACTTTATTCATGGAGTGTATGGATTGGGGTTAGTAAGAAGAACGCGCAATTGAGAGCTTTGAAACCGATCTTTCATTCCCACAGGAACTCCGGAAACAAATTATTCAGCGGAAATAGGCCGGATTTATCAGGAACTTGAGGAAAAAGAAACGGCGCCCGTAACCACCGGACGCCGTAACAACAAACTACAAACGAAACTAAACTATGAACTTTATTGAATACATAGACGTGCTTCTTAGTAATCCGTTCAAAAAAAACAGAAAAAGGGTTAAAATTTTTATTTTCCCGGTTTTTTGTAGCCCATGGACCCAACAATAAAACGAACTCTGACTCAGGAATCTCAGGAAATATAAAAATTATCTGTCGACTTCAGCAGACAAGGAACAACAATGGCATAGCCGTTGACAAACTGGTCTGACCAGTCGTAGCTTGTTCGGCCTTAAGTAGTTACTTTCATGTCAGTATCACCAACCCAACCCCTGCGCGTAGCCATAATAGGTGCAGGATATTTCAGTCAGTTTCAATATGAGGCTTGGACCCGCATTCCGGAGGTCACCATAGTCGCGGCATGCAATCGTTCCGTAGATAAAGCTAAAGAAAAATGCGCCCAATACGGTATCCCTCGATTTTATTCGGATTGGAAGGAAATGGTTGATGAGGAAAAGCCGGATTTCGTCGATATCATTACTCCTCCTCCCACTCATCTGGAGATTTGCAAATACCTGGCCAAACGAAATATCCACATGATTTGCCAAAAGCCCCTAACGCCTAGTTATGAGGAATCTGTCCAGCTGGTTGGCTTGCTTCAATCAACAGAAGCACGATTCATGGTACACGAAAATTGGCGTTGGCAACCCTGGTATCGCAAAATCAAGGCCCTGATGGATGAAGGGAAGCTGGGGGAGTTGTTTAGTATTCATTTCCGAATGCGGGTCGGCGACGGATGGGGAGACAATGCCTACCTGGACCGGCAACCCTATTTTAGGGACTATCCAAAATTGCTCATGTTTGAAACAGGAGTGCATTTTCTGGATACCTTTCGCTACCTCGGTGGAGAAGTCAGCTCACTCTATGCAAAGTTGAATAAACGAAATCCAGTAATAGCGGGAGAGGATAGTGGAATCGTTATCTGCAATTTTTCCAGTGGGGCAACTGCAACGCTTGACGCAAATCGATATAATGAAGCCGAAACCGATGACGCACGATTTACCTTTGGTGTTATGCGGATCGATGGGTCCGAGGGACATCTGCAAATGGATCTGGCAGGTGATCTGACCTTCAAGCCGTTAGGCGGGCTTACCCAGACCGTTTCGTATGAGCATCCACGAATTAACTTCGCCAGTGACTGCTGTTTTCACCTGCAAAGACATTTTGTTGAACAGCTTTTAAACGACCTGCCGTTCGACAGTGAAGTGGAAGATTATCTCAAAACCCTTTCTTTGGTCGAAGCTTGTTATGAATCCTCTGCTACCAACCAAGTCGTTAACCTCTAAGAAAACATGACCACAGAAATACGCATATCAGCTTCAGAGGTTATTTTTCACTATTTTAAAGAAAAGATTAAGAGCGGTGAACTTCAAGCTGGTGATCCGTTGCCGAGTGAACGTACTTTGCAAAAACAGCTGGGTGTAAGTCGTTTTAGTTTACGAGAAGGATTGGCGCGCTTGAACGCAATCGGTGTGATCGATACCCAACATGGGAAAACCACGCGGGTATCCCAGACCGTGAATATGGAGTCGCTCAGAAATGTGTTTTTACCCCTTCAGGCAAATTTAGATACCCAAGCGCGGGGAGATCTCTATGAAGCGAGGATCACTCTTGAGGTAGAAATCGCGGGCCTGGCAGCGGTACGAAGAAGCGAGGAAGACCTCAAAGCATTAAAAATCAATCTTAGAGATGCGGAAGCATCCCTGCATGATGGCGATAAGTTCGGCTCACTCGATCTGGAATTTCATGAGTTGATTGCTATAGCTGCAGGCAACCGCTTTTTCCGCCAGATGCACGCGGTCATTCGAGATCAGTTGCAACCGATAATGAAATTGCATGCAAACGCCGAGGAACAAAGAAGGCTAATTCTTACCAAGCACAACGACCTCTTTACAGCTATAGAATCAGGAAACACACGAGAAGCCAGGAAGATGGCTCGGGATCATCTCGGAGTATTCAAATCGCACTACGCCTAAAAAGTATGACCCAAATTGTAGACCTTACCCACGCCGTTACCAAAGGAGATCGTGGCATAGATTACGAAGATAGTATGACCATCACCAAAAATGGATGGAACGCGCGCACCTGGCATCTGTATTCACATTCGAACACCCATATGGATGCACCCAAACATTTTATCGACGGTGGCGATACCATCGACAACACACCACTAGAAGTGTGTATGGGACCGGCTTGGTTAATAGACTTGGGCGAAGTTCAAGCCAGGCAGCTTCACACAATTGCGGACCTCGGGGACTATGTGGATAAAATCCAAGCCGGAGATCGAGTTATTTTGAAGACTGGCTGGGAAAAATACTTTGGCACGGACACCTTTAGAGACGACCTTCCCAGAATCAGTAAAGCTCTCGCGGAATGGTTTGTGGAAAAAAAGATTGCTCTACTTGGAGTCGAACCCCCTTCGGTAGCTGACGTGAATGATATTCGAGAAGTCACGGAGATTCACAGGATTCTCCTTGGCGCTAACATAACCATAGTGGAGAGTTTAAAAAACCTTCACAGGATAAAACAGGATCGCTTCGAGTTTATCGCCCTACCCTTGAAGTTGACCGGAGGTGATGGAAGTCCGGTTCGGGCCCTTGGGATTGTCTGACCAATACCAATTTGATGTTGGAATAAAAAAGGCCGGAGGTTCGAAAACATCCGGCCTCAAGAAAATTTAAAAGAGTCTCTTACTTTTCCTCAACTTTAGCTATGGTCGCGGGATCAACGCCCAAGTCGAGTAATACCGCCTTGGTGAGGTTGAAATCGTTCGTAGCATACAGGATTCCAGCTTCCTGGATATCGAACACCACATCATAATTTTGTGCTTTGGCTACTTTTTGAATCGTTTCCTGAACTTGATTAAGAATCGGCTTGAAGAGTACGGTTCTACGCTTGGTTAGCGTATCCTGCATTTGCTGCTGGTGATCATTCAGATCCTGTTGGAGCTGAGCCATCTCCTGCTGCCCGAGTTGCTTCATGTTGTCTGAAAGCGTTCCAGCTTGATTTTGAGCAACCAGTGCGTCGTATTTCGCTTTCATTTCATCATTCATCGCCTGCCCTTGAGTCAGGAACTTAGTCTGCATCTCCCGAAGCTCATCATTGGCTTTCTGCGTTACTGGTAGCAGGGCAATGATAGCTTCAGTGCTGACGAAACCGGTTTTTTGTTGTCCCTGCGCGAGGGTTGCTAAAGAGACGCAAAGTGTGAAAAGAGATAATAATTGGATTAATTTCATAGGCCTAACAATTAATAAAGGGGCTACAATGGGGATTGACCGCAGAAATTCAAGCAGGTTTCACAAGCAGTTTTTGACGGTCATTTAGGGAGACTTTACGACTTGAAATGCAGGTAATGACAGACATTTCCTCCAAACGAACCTGATTTCACTTCATACCAGGGTTCCATCCCAATCGATCCGGATGTACTCCCAGGATTACCAAAAAACTGGAACGGGTGTCATTTCAACAGATCCTTCTCATAGTTAGCCAACGCATCTGTGGCAGATTCCCACTCTTCGAGGAGTCGCTCAATTTTTAGTTTTGAAGCGTCATACTTAGTCATTGCTTCCTTCGTTTCATCGCCGAGTTTGAAAAACTCCGGGGCTTTCATTTTCTCCTCCAACTTCGCAACAACCAGCTCCAAGCTCGCAATTTGCTGCTCACACGTATCGATAAGCTGCTTTTGCGGTTTTAATTTCTCGCGAATCCGGGCATTGTGTTGCCGACGTTCCTTCGAATTCAGGCCTGTATTCAAATCGGAGGACGAAACAGTAACTGTCGAAGAATGAGCCAAGGCTTCCTCCTCCTTTTTTTGCAGATAATGAGACAAGCTACCATAATACCACCGAATTGAATTCTGCGACACTTCCAATACTTTGGTAACCAGAGGCTCCAAAAAATCCCGATCATGGGATACTATCATCATGGTCCCGGAGTAATCCGCCAATGCCGACTGCAATCGATCTTTCGAAGCCATATCCAAGTGATTGGTTGGTTCATCAAGAATCAGAAAGTTGGAACGCGCTAAAAGAATCTTGGCCAAAGCGAGGCGGTTCCGCTCACCGCCTGAAAGCACGCCCACCTTCTTGAACACGTCATCTCCCTCAAATAAAAATGATCCCAGGATGGATCGAGCTCGACCGACTTCACCCGCAGGTGACGCCCGCTCAACCACACTCAAGGCAGTATCTTCCTCGTCCAGAATATCCGCCTGGTGCTGAGCAAAATAAGCAGGCACGACATTGTGTCCAAGTTGAAACTCCCCTTCCTGAAACGGTTCTTCTCCTGCGATGATACGCACCAGTGTCGACTTCCCGGCACCATTAACTCCAACAACTGCTACCCGGTCTTCCCTTTCCAGAGAGAAGTCGATTCCCGCAAGCACTTTCAATTCTCCATAGCTCTTATGCAGGCCAGAGACTTCCAGCACTTTTTGCCCTGATCGTGGTGGAGAAAGGAAGGAAAAGTTTATTTGTTTCTCAGTATTCTCGATCTGAATGCGCTCTACCTTGTCCAGTGCCTTGACTCTACTTTGCACCTGTTTTGCCTTGGAACTTTTATAACGAAATCGTTCAATAAAGCGCTCGGTTTTTTCAATCTTACGCTGCTGATTTGCATGAGCCTTTCCCAGCAACTCAATGCGTACCGCGCTCTCAGATTCAAAGTAAGAATAATTCCCCGCATATACATCCAACCGTCCCATTGATAGAGCGAAGACCTTGGTGCAAAGCGTATCCAAAAATGCCCGGTCGTGCGATACAATGAGCAGTGCCCCTTCGTAGGATTTCAAATAATTCTCAAGCCATTGAAGCGACTCAATATCCAAATGATTCGTTGGCTCATCAAGCAATAGTAGTGAGGGCTGCTTTAAAAGAAGCCTGGCCAAAGCAATCCGCATTTTCCATCCACCGCTAAATTCGTCAGTCGGACGCTCCATATCGGACATCTGGAATCCAAGTCCCAATAAGACGGACTCCACCTTACTTTTCACTTTATGAGATTCGTGCATCTCGAGTTCGTGTTCCCATCCGCCCATAAGCTCCAGAAGATCATGGTATTCCTCCGTCTCGGGAGAAAGGCCATCCAATTGGTGATTGGCTTGCTCCAAATGCTCGCGGATTTCGATCACAGTCTCAAATGCCTCTTCAACTTCCTGGAGTAACGGAAGGCCTGAGATGGAAACGCCGTCCTGAGGTAGGTAGCCGAGGCTGACAAACTTGGCCATTTCGATCCGTCCAGCATCGACTTCCGTTTTTCCGAGAAGCGATTTGATCAGTGTTGTTTTGCCAGCGCCATTGGAACCAACCAAGCCGATTCGATCCCGAGCGTTGATTACTACGCCGACCTCATTGAAGATCACTTTCGGTCCGTATCGGAGCGAAACATTTTCTAACTCAATCATACTCGCCTAATCGTCTCTTTTCCTCGCCAGAAACACAGCGTGCGGCGTATTTTCATCCAAAGGTTCATTTCTGAAATCAGCAAAAGTTTCCAACAGTTCAAAGCCTGTTTTCTGTAGTAGCAAGTGTAACTCATGAGGATAAAACCAGAGGAGGCGAAGGTCGCGAAACTCTTCGCGAAGTTCATTTCCAGACCTATCAGACAAGGTATATCGGTTCTTTACCAACAGGGTCTGTTTTTCGAGGTCGATGGCCGAAGATTGGTGGCACGTGAGCTTCGAACCGTCTCTTCGTTTCACTTTCTTTCGTAAATGCCAATCTCCAGGATGATCATTCTCCATTTCTTCCCAGGGGAAAAACAAAGAGACGGCCAATCGACCTCCAGGCTCCAAATGTTGGTGAAACCGAAGTAAGGATTCTATGAGCAATTTTCGGGAAGCGACCATTTGCAAAGAGAACCCGGGTATAAAAATAAGCGAGTAGCGTTTCCCCATATCGAGCTCTTCCATGCGCTGAATTCGAATGTCAGTCTTGAGGGTTTGCTCAGAGGTCTTCTCCCGGAGTAGTCGAACCATATTCGCCGAATTGTCCATCCCATCCACATGAAACCCCTCTTTCAAAAGCGGTATCAAAATGCGCCCCGTTCCACAACCAACCTCAAGCGCACGCAAACCGGGCTCACCCATTAAGCTGCGCCAAAACGGCAAATCATCTATTTCCCCATCCAGTAGCTCATCATAGAAATCCGCATCCAGTCCGCTGTACAACCCATCCTTCATTTGCTCCCTCCTTTACCAGAGCCTTAGTCCGTCCGTAAATCTTTTAAGCGATACGCACAATTGTTACAAGGGCGAGAATTCCGCTTTAACTATGGATCAGCACTGCTAGGGTTGTTGAAAATTCTGTCTCATGGCCTCCAACAAAACCCTGTACTTACTCGACGGCATGGCGCTCATTTACCGGGCGCATTTTGCATTCATCCGCAATCCAATTGTTAATTCCAAGGGGTTTAACACGAGTGCCGTTTTTGGATACACTAACACGATTCTGGACCTGATCAAGAATCGCAATCCGACGCATTTGGCGGTGGCTTTCGATACGTCTGCACCAACTCAGAGGCATATCGATTTCCCTAAATACAAGGCTCAGCGCGAAGAAATGCCGGAGGATCTGAGGCTTTCCATTCCCAAGGTCTACGAGATAACCAGGGGCTTTAATATCCCGACTCTGGTAAAAGACGGTTACGAGGCTGACGACCTCATCGGCACCATCGCCAAACGCTATGTGAAAGAAGGATTCGACGTCTACATGGTAACACCCGACAAAGATTTTGCACAGTTGGTTGAGCCAGGTATTTTTATGTACAAGCCTGGAAGACAAGGTTCAGACATAGAAATCCTCGGCGTGGATGAAGTGAAAGAAAAGTTTGGTCTCGAATCACCCGAACAAGTGATCGACCTCCTCGGCCTCTGGGGTGACAGCGCCGACAACATTCCTGGCGTGCCTGGCATTGGTCAAAAGACAGGGGCAAAACTCATCCAGGAATTTGGATCCATTGAAAATATTCTAGCCAACACAGATAAATTAAAAGGGAAACAGAGGGAGAACCTGGAGAACTTCGCCGAGCAGGCACGTTTATCCAGAAAATTGGCTACCATCTGGACCGATTGTCCTATTGATGTTTCCATTGAAGACCTTGAACTCAACGAACCGAACCCGGAAATCCTGAAACCTTTGTTCGTTGAATTGGAATTCAATGCCATTGGCAAACGACTCTTCGGTGACTCATTTATAGCGGGTAGAGGACAGGGCGCCCAATTGGATATGTCCTTTGATGATGAGCCTTTAGATAACGAAATAAAAATGGAGGAAGCAGTCTTCAAAACGTTCGAATCCGAAAAACCGGATTATAAACTGATCGATTCAATCGCGGGCATTGAACAATTGGTGGCGGAACTAAACCAGCAATCATGCTTTTGTTTCGATACCGAAACAACCGGCTTGGATGTGTTGACCACCGACCTTTTGGGAGTGGCATTCTCGTACAAACCCAAAACGGGTTATTACGTTTCGATACCCACCGACAACGAGGAAAAACAACAATTCCTCGATGCATTAAGGCCTGTATTTATAAATCCGGACACTGAAAAAATCGGCCATAACATCAAATTCGATTACAGTGTTTTGATGCAGCATGGTATTCAAGTTCAAGGGCCACTCTTTGACACGATGATCGTGCATACCCTGGTCGACCCAGACCAGCGGCATAACATGGATTTCCTCGCTCAGTCCCTGTTGGGGTATAAACCGATCTCCATCACGTCGCTCATTGGTGAAAAAGGAAAGGAGCAAAAATCGATGGCCGATATCCCCCTCGCTGAAGTCGTTGATTATGCCTCTGAAGATGCGGATATTACTTTTCAACTTAAGGCGATTCTTGAGCCACTCCTGATAGAAACGGGTCAAGAAAAAGTGTATCACGAAGTGGAAGCACCGTTGATTTCCGTCCTGGCAAAAATGGAAGCCACCGGTGTTCGCATCGACCCGGAGACATTGATCGCTTTCTCAGCCGAATTGGAAATTGAGATAAAAAGCTTGTCCGAAAAGATCAGGGACCTTGCAGGAACCGACTTCAATTTGAATTCGCCCAAGCAGTTGGGCCAGGTGTTATTTGATATCCTTAAACTAGATCCAAAAGCAAAGAAAACCAAGACCGGCCAATATGCCACCAACGAGCAAGTCCTCACTCGTCTCGCCTCGAAACATGAAATCGTTCAATCCATTCTCGATCACCGCGGTGCGAGTAAATTGAAGAACACTTACGTTGATACTTTGCCCGGATTCATCTCTCCGTCCACGGGTCGAATTCACACAACCTACAATCAAACCATTACAGCGACAGGACGTTTAAATTCTTATAATCCGAACCTCCAAAACATCCCGATTCGGACAGAACGTGGACGAGAGATAAGGAAAGCGTTTATCGCAGGTGGTGAGGAATTTACGCTACTAGCAGCCGATTACTCGCAGATAGAGCTCCGGATTTGTGCCGCCCTAAGCAAAGAAGAAGCTATGATGGATGCGTTCATCAATAATCTTGATATTCACTCAGCCACAGCTGCCCGTATTTTCGATACCGCTTTAACTGAGGTGACTCCAGACATGCGTCGAACTGCAAAAATGGTGAACTTTGGAATCATCTATGGAATCAGCGCACATGGGCTTGCCCAACGTCTGGGAATTGGGCGTGCGGAATCCGCGGACATCATAGACGAATATTTCAAACAATATCCCAAAATTAAAGATTTGATGGAATCGACCATCGAAAACGCACGCAAACACGGTTACGTGGAGACACTACTTGGTCGTCGGCGACCGCTTCGGGATATCAATTCGGCAAACGGTACCGTCCGCGCTGGTGCTGAACGGGTGGCGATCAATACACCCATTCAGGGAACCGCGGCAGATATGATAAAAATTGCTATGCACAAAGTCCAGGATCTGCTCGAAAACGAGCAAACCAGGACCCGGATGCTGTTACAGATTCACGATGAATTGGTCTTCGATCTTCACCAGGATGAAAGAGATACTCTTCCGCCAAAGATTGTTGCGTGCATGCAAGCCGCCCTACCCCTTTCCGTCCCGATTGTAGTGGACACAGGAACCGGAGCCAACTGGCTCGAGGCACATTAATTTAAGAAACTAATCAGGAGAACGGATCGGACGGTCCACAAAGATGTCCGCACCCAATTGGCACTTTTTAATGCCTTGACCAGGTTAGAATCGAAACCACCAAGTAATTGCTTGTACAGTGGCATAAACCGAAAAAACGTAACTCCCCAGGTCAGTAGCAAGAGCCCAAGATTTATCCAAATCGTTTGACCATAGCGCATCATCCAGGAGCTGCCCAACAAAGTGACGGCCGTTACCAATTCAATTATCATAATCGGCAAAACCACTTGGCTCGTTCGATGTTGATGAAATTCTGCCGCCTCCCGGCGCTTTTCTTCAGCGACAAAATTTAAAAACGGATAGTGAACCATCTGAACAAACCAGACAATTCCTGTCATCAAAAGCGTTGAAAAAACGTGCGCCTGAATTGCGAGGCTTTGAAGACTAGGTTCCAACATAAGTGGCCCATTGTCTAGTCGACCAACTAGGGGTCAATCCAATCGTTACACTAAAACTCCTCCTTCGGTCTGGATAGACCAGAGGTAGTATTTACCATACGTTTTGACGTCTACCGTTGTCTCGTGTTTTTCGATTGAGGGATCAAGATTTGGAACTGCCTGATCGATAAAAACTTTTCCGCCTGGGCATACGCCGCAGAGCCGGGTAGCTACATTGATGGGTCGTCCTATGTAATCACCATCAAAAGGCAACTTACTACCGAGACCTATAGATATCCCAACACCGAGGGAATCGGGAGTACCTTCAGTAAAGTGTGGGCTCTTCCGCAGGTGCTGATAACGGCTATTGAGACGCAAGCATCCCTCAACTGCGGCGTCGACAGCGAACTGCCGATCTTCGAACGTAGTTTGCCAAACTGCCAGCACACCGTCTCCCATAAATTTTATCATTTCAGGCGAATATTTAGCAAAACTCCGTTGGATGATTTGATAAAATGCACCCATAACACCACAAAGATAGGGGGATTCAATATTAGGACGTTCGGAGAAATGTGAAAATCCACGAATATCCACCACGGCAGCCAGGATTTCACAAGGGTCCCCAAACTTCACATTCGGTTCGGTGTTTCGGAGGTCCTCGAAGAGCTCAAACAATTTACTTTCAAACTTGTAAACCGAAAGTTTTGATGAAGCAGAACTGGTCAGCGTTAGACCCGTTTTAAAATTAATCTTTTCCTTATTATAAAAAGCTAATTCGGCGGACGGCATTTCCTGACTTCCTGCCTCTGGGGTAAGCCGAACACGGATACTTTCCACAGGCTCGGTACATCTGGCGATTGTTCGCAAGATACAGGACACATCGGGCTCATCTGAAACAAGAGGGCCACTGTGTGTTTCAACCGAATAAACAATGTGCCCCAAAGCCGGGTGACTCGCACGAAAATGGGTCGTAATATCCCAAAGGTCCCGAAAGTCGAGATTTGAGAGTGAATAGTGCTTTTGGATGAAATGAGTATTCATAAAATGGTAACGGCAGAAACGGCCGAAATAATCGGACTACAAAGATTTTTTAGAAAGGTAATCTGGTAAAATAAATGAGTTAAAAATGGATGTAATAAGAAGGTCAAAACCAGGGTGGCAGGACTTTCATGTTTACGAGTAAAAGCATCAGAAATGAACTGCAACGACTATCAGGCATCAACTCAACTAACCTGAACGCTCCGGCAAGTTTTCACGCAGTTTTTAAAAACGGAGCCTTCGACCAGACATTTTTAGCTCCAAAACATGACTTTAACTCCCGAAGAGGCGCTGGAAAGCCAGCTGCTAACGCCACCATTGACCAGGACGCCCTTGTCGTTATTGGAGTGGGCAAGTGCTTCTAGCGGAATAATTGCATTGATCACTGAAACACTTCGGCGACTATTCCCGTCGATTCAAGAAGGGAACGGGTTCCTGGTCATTAACACAGTCTTAGTGGTAGCCATCGGATTGGTCTGTATTCAAGGAATTCCCATTCTCACTCAGGAGTTAATAAGTAAACGCAGAGGCACAGCCGATTACTACATGTTGGCCCTCCTTATTTTTTGTATAGTGGGTTCGGTCGTGGAGATGCAAAAAGACCTGCAAAATCATTTCCTGGGAATCCTGCCAATACTCTTCGCAGGTTATGGCATCACCAAACGAAAATACCGCGAGTATAATGTGAGTCTTCAAAATGCGGCTCATGCTCTTGAATCAGGCAGCGGACCAAAACTGGAGATATTTGAAGAATCCAAACAATCCCATACAGTCGGTATCGAATCTGTAAAAGCAGGTGACTATCTAAAAATCAAAACAGGCAATCGGATCTGGGTGGCTGGCATTATCCACAAAGGTTATGGATTACTAAACCAAGCCTCTCCTCAATCAACCCCAGTACCTCGCCGCTGCGGTAATGGCGATACGGTTAGCGCTGGAGAAATTCTCATAGAGGGCGAATTAATAATCCAGGCTACCGAAAACGGAAGTTCCCCTTCAAAACCCGTGGGGGAAGAGGTGACTTCATGGCTGGATCAGTTTCGATCCTTAGTTTTTAATAGAAGACAGAAGCTTTTACGATTCGTTTGGATCAGCTTTATTATCGTCATCCTTATTGCACAATTCCTGTATTCGCATCTCAAAGGAACATGGCAAGACGGGCTGGTCCCCGCGGTATCGCTTCTTATTGGCCTCAACCCTTGGGGAATTGTATTGATTTTACCGTTACTTTGGAGGCGAAGGTTTACCGTAACAGCTTATAAAGGAATCCAATTCCGCAATCTGAAATTAGTGGAACTCTTTAGTAGTCAGCTTGAAATCGTTTTAGAAAAAACAGGGATCCTCACCGAACCGGGAATCGTGAGAAAGAAGATAATTCTTTCCAAGCACTTTAGAGGAAAGTCTCCCTTCCTTATAAGAACCATTCGAGCGATGGAGGAAGCCGCGTCCTTGTCGTTGGGAGCGCACTATTTTTCTCAAGATCCCAATAAAAAAAGCGTCACGATCAAACAGCTGTTTCAATCTGAAAAAGGATCCATAGAAGCGGAAATCTTCGATGAAGAGGAACGCCGGATTTTCATCCGGGTGGGTTCACTAAAGTCGATGCCCTATTTTACGCACAGTGGCTTTAAGCAACTCAACACCCAAGTAGGAGAATTCCCTCCCAGGCAAAGATTGTTTGTTACTCTTAACGACATCCCGGCTGCTATTTTTGTGTGGGATGAAGAGATCAAGGAAGAAGGCCTTGAGTTACTCAAGGAAGCTTCAGACAACGACCTCAAAGTAACCATAGTCACTAATGATTCCCGAACAAAGCTGGAAACGTTTAGTGGTCAGCCCATTATAAAGGTTTCTTCTGCAAAAGAGAAAATGGAAATCGTGCAGAACATTCAAAAAAACAAAAAACATGTCCTTTATCTGGGCTATGGACGCAATGACATCCCAGCCCTTGCAACTGCTTCCGGAAGTATGATGATCGAAAACGGAGATCCGCATGCACTTCCATACTCAGATGCGGTTGTAACCAACGACGGTTTAAAACTTTTGGTAGGAGAATGGCTACGCTTTATAAAAGCTCGTTCCATTGCAAAGTACATTACCCTAACCGCAATCGCACAGGCAGTAATTATTCTTTTGCTTACTTTCACTCACACCCTAAACCCTTGGCTCGCTACCCTTCTTACTGGTATAATTGGAACAGTAATGATGGTGCAGACACTCCGAGTCGAAAAATAAGTCATGAACTGGAAAGCCCAAATAAGATCTGACTTTAGAAAAACATGAGATTTCTCATTCGTACAACAGTCGGCACATTAGCAATGGTAGTCGGAATGGTCCTGGCCGCCATTGTAGGAATATACCTGCTGTTTTGGAGCAGTCTTCCTTCCTATGATGGTCACCGTACCAGCGAAGGTATTAATGAAAGCCTCACTATCGAGCGTGATAAACTTGGTGTACCTACTATCAGAGCAAACTCCCGAGAAACGGTATCGTACGGAATAGGTTTCTGCCACGGTCAGGACCGTTTCTTCCAAATGGATATGCTACGCCGAGTCGCTTCCGGAGAACTGTCCGCTCTGGTTGGAAAAGGAGGCATTGGCATGGACACAAAGGTCCGACTCCACAATTTCCGGGAACACTCAAAATTAGTTTGGGAAAATCTGAGTGACTATGAAAAAACGATTCTAAAACAATACACGAAAGGCGTAAACGAAGGCCTCACCAGTTTGAAAACAAGACCACCCGAATACTGGTTATTGAAAGTGAAACCGCAGCCCTGGTTACCGGAAGACAGTATTCTGGTTATTTTCACATTCTATCTGGACTTGCAAAACAATCCGGATCTGGACTACGCACGTTGGGTAGCACGAAAGACCTTACCCAAGGAAGTTGTTCAATTCTTGGACGGGAATTCACATTCATGGGAGGCAGCCATTGATGGCAGTCAAATTTTGAATCGAGAAATTCCGGGTCCTGAAGCTTTTTCATATCTTAAAGCGACTCCAAAAGATTCTGCCTTTATCGAAATTCCCGATGCGGTGGAACGTATGCCGGGAAGTAATAATTGGGTCGTGGGACCAGAAGCTTCCGTTAGCGGATTCCCCATATTGGCGGAAGATCCGCACCTCAATTTGGGTGTACCCAACACTTGGTACAAGATGTCGTACTCATTCAGTCCAGATGGTACGGACAACGTTTTAGACATTCATGGGTTCAGCGTCCCCGGTCTTCCAGGAATTGCTTTTGGGACTAACGGGCGAATGGCTTGGGGAATTACCAATGGTTCTCTCGATACGGATGATTTGATAATTCTAGAACCGAGTGAACACGGATTTCCCGAATACAAAACATCAACGGGAACTGCTCAAATACAACAAAAACAGGAGATCATAGCGATCAAGGGTGCCGAGCCGATGACCATGGAAATTGAATATACTCAGTGGGGACCCGTGGTGGGAGAGACACCCACAGGAGAAAAACGGGTTCGCCGATGGTCCGCCTATCACCCAGATGCAGCAAATATTCGTTCAATGCTGATTGAGCGTTCGGTCACCAACGAAGAATTTATAGAGACTTCTTATGAATCAAACTTGCCAGTCCAAAACTATGTCTTGGCAGATGATGGCGGGAATATCGCCTGGACCTTATCAGGATTCCTGCCAGATAGAAATGGCCGTAACCCGTTTGATTCAATAAATTCCAGCGAAGCGGATCAGGCCTGGACAAAGAAGCTTGAACGTAGCGAGTTCCCCAAAATCACAAACCCTGAAAACCACCTTCTATGGACGGCCAACAACCGCGTCTCAGGAGAAGAAAAGTATTTGAGCCTGGGAAGCGGCGATTTTTCAGAATTTCCACGAGCCTACCAAATCAGAGAAAAACTGCTTGCCAAGGAAAAGCACAGCCCACGTACCTTGGCGGCCATCCAACACGATAATTCGGTTACCTTTTTAATTCGTTGGCGTAAGTTATTGCTGGATACTTTGAATGCTTATGAGAAATCCAATTCTGAATTGGCGAGGTTTAAAAAAGAAGTTGAAGACTGGAACGGTCGAGCAGACGGCAATTCAATTGGTTATACCATAATAAGGGATTTTCGAAATCGCCTGACGGTTGAAGTACTCCGGCACATTACCCAACCTTGTTACGAATTTGAGCCGGAGGAATTCGATCCCTTTCGCTTCATGACAGAAGAAGCAATTTATCAAATTGTTTGTGAGCAACCTGACTATTTGCTGAACCCCATCTATGATTCCTGGCTCCACCAATTCAGTAGTGTGATTGATGAGTTATGCATCCGCATTAAGGAACGCGGCTGGGATGCATTTCGATGGGGAAATAGAAATCAATCAGACTATCGCCATCCCATCACGTACGCTGTCCCAGCTTTGAACGGAATTTTGAGTATGCCGCAAATCCCACTTGAGGGAGATCATTACTGTCCAAAAGTTTTGAGCCACAGTTTGGCAGCTGGAGTTCGTATGATAGTAAGCCCGGGTAAGTTGGAAGACAGTATCTTTCAAATGGGTTGCGGCCAAAGTGGCCACTTCATGTCCAAAAACTACCGCGACCTACAACGCCTTTGGGCAACAGAAGAGTATCTGCCTCTGCTGCCTGGAGAAGTCGTCCATTCCCTCACCATAAGCCCGCGATAAATCCAGAATCACTCAAGGAAGCATCAGGAGGCAGCTAATACCTGACAACCCTTCAGATCCAGTTTTCCGCTGGCAAGAATAGGAATCTCTTCCACTTGTTTAACGATTCGCGGTATCCAGAGATTTGGATAACCTTCATCGATCAATTTCTGACGCAACAATTCTTCATCAATCGTAATACAAGTTATCAGAACAAGCACTTCGCCTTTATCGTCGTCGGGCCGCGAGGTAACAACGATAGACACCGTTTCCTCATCCTTCAAATCGAGGACTTCAATAATTTTTGATTCGATAGTCTCATGAGGCACCATCTCGCCACCAATTTTGGAAAATCTGGACTCACGCCCTTCTATGTGAAGAAACCCATCTTCATCAAAACGAGCCAGGTCACCTGTTTTAAACCATCCGTCCTTTAACACTTCGGCATTAAGATCTGGATCTCCCAGGTAACCTCCAAAAATATTGCCTCCTTTAAGGTAAAGCATCCCTGGCTCAAAAAGACTTCTTTCCTCGCCGGAATCTGGATCTTTAATACGCGCCGTTATTCCTGGAACCATTCTGCCAACAGAACCACGGCGGTAAGCAGTCTGAGGGACTGCTTCTTCATTTGTTTGAACAGGGTTTTTTAGATTTACGCTCACCACAGGCGAAGTTTCCGTGATCCCGTAACCTTCAAAAATATCAGAACCGAATTTTTCGTTCCAAAGGTCAAAAAACTCTGGTGTCACTCGTTCAGCTCCTGCGACAACCAAATCAAGAGTGGCCATCTTTTCAGCTGGAATACGTTTGACGTATGGCTTGAAGAAAGTGCGTGTGCCAATGAATACAGTGACCTTTTCAGCCTCGATTGCATCCGCAATTTTCTTCTGCTCCAAAGGTGAAGGGATAGTCACCATTTTCAATTGACGAAACAAAGGATACCAAAGAGTGACAGTAAACCCGAAACTGTGAAAAATGGGCAGGCAACACATCAACGAGGTATCATCTTTACTAAGCAGCGCTACTTCATCGATCTGCAGCACATTTGACATGATATTGCGGTGTGACAACGGAACTCCTTTGGGCTCACCAGAGCTTCCACTTGTGAAAAGCAGTCCTGCTTCTTCGTTATTTCCGTATTTTGGAATGTTGTAAATCCGGATCAACAAAGCGGATGGGAAAATCACTACCATCAGGAACCGAAGCAAAATAGCTTTCTTATCCAATCCTTGTAGAAGGGGTACGATATCGATGGTATGCTCGGGCCACGGGAAATTCGGAATTTTTTTAATCAAAGCATCGGCAGTGATAACTGTGTCGATCTCACCTTTCCGGTACGATGATTCAATAGCCGCTTTTCCCGCAGTGAAATTGAGATTCACGGGGATCTTACCTGCAAAGAGGACACCTAAGTTTGCAACCGTGCCAGCAATACCCGGAGGAAGTACAATTCCAACACGCCTTCCAGGAATATTGCTTTTGACATATTTCGAAATCAATAGCCCCAGCACCAAAATAATTCCGGACTTCAAAGACTTTCTGCCAGCCGTATAATCGATGAGTTGCTCGAAAAATGGTCGCCCCGCAAGCCCACGAAAACAAACATCAGCAATATGGCCTGAAAGCTCCTTACGCTTTTGAAAACAACTCTCAGATAAGTCCAGCATAGCCTGACGCACATGAGAGAGGGTCATATCTCCAGGAGAGATCGGTTCGCCAATCTCAATATTAATAACCATTCTAAGAGGCTTGCTCTTCAACTTCATCCCCTCGGGGTTAAAAAAGGAAAATCGGGTCTGCCAGAGATTATCCATGAAAACCGGAATTACCGGAACACCACTTTCCCTGGCAATTTCCTCAAATCCCGGCTTCAACCCCATCATACTTCCGGTTCGAGAAACTTGACCTTCCAAAAAGACGCCGAGCAATCTTCCTTGCTTAAGGTGTTCTACGTTTTTTTCAAAATAAGAATGAGTCTTGTTTGGCGGAATTAACTCGATGAATGATAATTTGAGTAACCAGCGAAAACGATTTGTTTTATGCAGGGTATCGGACGCAATGAATCGAATCTTACGACGCGTCGCAATGCTTAGGAATACAACGTCCAAGTATGTCATGTGGTTACTCACAATGACGGCTCCGCTATCCTTGGGGACATATTCATGTCCTTCAACGCGGATGCGATAAATAATCCAGACTAGTAACTTGGCTATCAAAAAATTTCTGTGGTGAAGAATATTGGCAATAGGATATGCCTAAGAACCAAAGCCAATTTCCTCAACGAAGCTTTTTAGGTCAAGATCAACCAAACGGTTTAGTACCCTTATTGAGAAATCACGTTTTGAATCGCATGGGCTCTCCCAAGAATGAATACTATGCATTTTTGTCAAAGAGGTTAGTAGCCCTCCTATTCTTATTTGGAGATTATTTTTAGCCTCTACTTCCAATGACCTATTATCTAAACGAACCCACTAAATTGGCGTATTCATTATAATAAAATCTAACCTCATCTATTCCAACTGGCCTTTTCGTGCGCGTAGCAATTCTCCATAACCACCTCAAGCCTGGCCGCATTACTCGAGTCATCGAAAATACGGTTCGCGCCCTGAATTTGGCTGGAATCGAATCACTTGTTTTTTGCTCGAAACAAGCAAATATTCTAGCGTACCCATTTGCCAATGTCAGATTGATTCCAGAATTGGCATCTAAAAAGTCATTAAGTCAACCCCGGGCAGAAGACTTGAAAAAAGCCCTTGAAACAAGATGTAAGAATGAATGGGGTTCCTTACCCGACCTGTGGCATGTCCACAACCACAGCTTAGGGGAGAATTTGGTGATCCCAGCTGTTGTCTCACAATGGGCTGGCGAAAAACAGAAGCTACTTTTGCATTTGCATGACTTCGCCGAAGATGGACGGCCTGCGAATTACAAATCCCTTCGGGAGGAACTCGCCAGCAGGAATATAGAAAACCTTAACCAGACCCTGTACCCGATGGGTGAACACATCGGCTATGCATTTTGCAACGAACGCCATCGCAATTACTTTAAAGCTGCGGGTATCGAGGATCGACATAATAACCTACTCATAAATCCAGTTAACTACCCGGAAGATAGGACGGTTGGCATGGATTCCCCCATTCTGAAGGACAAAAAATTGTACCTATGCCCGACACAATGTGGACGTAGAACTAACATAGGGGAGTTTATACTGTGGTCAGCCGCGGCCTCGAAAGAAGAAGTATTTGGATCAACGATGGCACCCGCCGAAGCAAGTACCTTGTCAATTTACAACGAATGGGAAGCGATTGCGAAAAACCTTGGAATCCCTACACAATTCGGACTCGGCGAACAACATAGCCTCCATGCACTCATAAACAAAGCCTATGCCGTTGTTACTACTAATATGGGCGATGGGTTTGCAAATACTTATCTGGAACCGTATTTAGCCGATGCGCAACTGGTCGGGCGTGATCTTCCGGACATCACCAGCACATTTACTGATCAGGGTATTCGGTTCGAAGGACTTTATCCGCGACTTGATGTCCCGATTTCATGGATTGGGGAGAACTACTTGAGAAAAACGGTCCATCAGGCCCTGGTTCGACACTACCAAAACTATCGCCAGGTTTTCCAGAAGCCGATGACCGATGAAGCTATGGACAATATAACTCAAGAGGATCTTGTCGATTTCGGTCGCCTTAATCAATCCATGCAAAAAACGGTCATTGAAATGGTAAACCAAAATAAATCCTTAAAGTTAGACTTCGCACCAGAGAAACTCGACCGTCTATTGTCTCCTAAGCAAATGGAAGACAACCGCGTCTCTATCCAGCGGAGTTTTAATACAAAGACATACGGGAAAACCCTAATAGCCATTTACCAAAACATCCTGAATGCACCTGCGGCGGCTCCAGATTTTCTGGATACGACTGAAGTGCTTAAATCTTTCCTCAATCCGCGGTACTTCAACCTGCTTCGTACCTAAACACTTGGATCCGGAACGGGAGATATTAGCTTCGCCTACAAGATGCATCGCGATACGGTTTGAATGCACTGGTTAACCTTGTTTTCCAATGCCTGGAATTCCCGAGGCCACGAGAATATTGAAAGTTTACCATTGAATTTGGGTATCGTTATAAAGAACGACCCGATAAATCATCAATTGAACTGGTCTTTATACATTCCAAAAGGCGGCGGCGGTTGAGATGAACCCCAAGGACGCACTTTTCGTCGGAAACGACATGCTCATCGATACTTGGGCAGCCAGGAATGCCGGGCTGATAAGGGTCTCTCTGGATGCGTGAAACAAACGATCGCAGCAAAGACTTATAAACCAGACATTGTTCTGACTCCATTATCTCAGATCAGCGAGTGGCCTAAAAAGCCTAGATCTCCTCCATTCCTGGAAATTATATCCGCCAATTTTCGTTCGCAAAAAAATCGGGTTTTTTTATTCAAACTTCTTGGCAAATTACGTCTACCGGTGTAATCTGTGAGGTCTTCTCCTTTGACCGGGGTATTAGGAAAATATTCAGTGAATTACCAACCCATGAAACACTATGAGTTACTCAGCCGAACACATTAGGAACTTCGCTCTGGTGGGGCATCAGGGCGCGGGGAAAACCATCTTGTCAGAGGCGATGCTCGCGAGCGCGGGCATCATCAACAGAATGGGAACCATAGAAGCCGGCAGCACAATCAGCGACTATCATCCGAGTGAAATCGAGCGACAAATGTCTGTGCATGCATCGCTGCTTCATTGTACTTGGCAAGGCAAAAAGTTTAACATCATAGATACGCCCGGTTACTTTGATTTTATCAGCGAAGGATTAGGCGCCTTACGGGTGGGGGATTTTGCTCTTATTGTGGTGGACGCCTTGCATGGACCGCAGTTGGGGACAGACCAGGTATGGGAATACGCTACGAGCTATGACATACCAAAAATGTTTGTGATTAACGGTTGCGACAAAGAGAACGTAAACTTCGATCAAGTCCTTGTGAATATTCAGAATCGCTACGGGGATAATGTATTTCCAATGACGATCCCAATCGATCCAGGGAAAAGCTTCCACCGCCTGCTTGATGTCCTTCGAAACGAAGAACTTGACTACAAAGAGGACGGTTCCGGAACCTACACGGAAACTCCGGCCGAAGGAGAATGGAATATTCGCGTCCAGGAGCTGCACGCCAAACTCATAGAATATGTAGCCGAGGCCGATGATACGCTGCTTGAGCATTTTTTTGAAGCGGGAAACCTCAGCGAACAAGAACTCAGATCCGGGATTCACAAAGCCATTCAAAGAAGCCTATTTATACCAGCTTTTGCCACTTCCGCACAGAAAGACATTGGTGTCTCCCGACTCATGGAAACCATCGCGAAGTACGGAAGCTCACCGCTGGATCGAAAACGAGTTTCCGTTGAGGATAACGGGAATCCTGACGCAACGATCCATCTCGATGATATAGATCCCGCCTGTTATATTTGGAAAACCATTAGCGAACCCCACGTCGGGGAGCTCTCGTTTTGCCGCATGTATTCGGGAAACATTAAGCCGGGAATAGAGCTATTTAACCCTAACAGAAACCGCTTAGAAAAAATCGGCCAGATCTTTTCCCTCCAGGGTCACAACAGGACGCCAGTGACTGAAATTCGGGCCGGAGACATTGGAGTAATGGCAAAACTCCGTGACACACACACCGGCAATACACTTACAAGCCTCAATCGAAAAGTAAAACTTCCCAAGGTTGTTTACCCGAAGCCCAATATTCGCGCCACCCTGGTGGTACGGAATCCTGGAGATGAGGAAAAGTTGTCCGTAGGATTGTCCACCCTTCATGAAGAAGACCCCACTTTTATTTTTGAGCACAATCAAGAAACCAAGGAGCTTGTCTTGAGCGGGCAAGGCGACCTCCACCTTGACATCATTCGAGGACGGTTAAGGAATCGGTTTAATGTAGAAATAACTCTGGCCCAACCAAGAATCGCATTCAGGGAAACCATCCGCAAACCGGCGGAATCAAAATTTCGCCATAAAAAACAATCGGGAGGAGCCGGGCAATTTGCCGAGGTCTGGATGCGAATAGAACCAGGCGAGCGGAACAGTGGAATCGACTTCAAAGATTCCCTCGTAGGGCAAAACGTGGATCGCGTATTTGTTCCCTCCGTGGAAAAAGGAGTCAGAACAGCTGCTTCTGAAGGCATACTTGCGGGTCACCATGTCACTGACATAGCGATCGATTTCTACGACGGCAAAATGCACTCGGTCGATTCAAAGGATATCGCCTTTCAGATTGCAGGAAGAGGTGCTTTCAGAGAAGCATTCAATGCCGCCAATCCATGCCTGCTTGAACCAATCATTAAACTGGAGATCCGGGTCCCTGACACTTACCTAGGCGACGTAATGGGCGACATCTCAAGCATTCGCGGTCGTATACAAGGAGTGGATATGGATGAAAAATACAAGGTGATCCATGCGCTTGTTCCCGAAATGGAACTCTATCGTTATGCTACAAAATTGCGCTCTATCACAGGCGGCAGTGGCATTCACACTGAGATATTTGATCACTACGAGTACGCCCCACCCGAAGTTGAGGCAAAGATTTTAGCCTCCGCCAACTCAAAATGAGCTGAGATCGTCCGAACGATTTGTCATTTGGAATATTCTCGGGAGTGGTTACTGTTTGCTCCCAGGCGAAACTCCATTTTATATCCAGAAACCAATGAATAAAATAGTGAAAGCCTTTCTCTTTCGAAAGAGTATTTTCATTTTCGCTTCAGGCGTGTTTTTCACAGGTTGTCAAACCTTGGACCAACCACCGGACCGGGTTGACACCGGCGAGACCGAAGCGAAACCACTGGCCTTCGCATGGCCTTTTCTTGAGCCAGAAAAGATGGTTTCTCGAGGTGGTAGCTCCAAAGGCAGCACTGTTACCTTGGCCAAGGAAGCCGATAAAAGATGGGACCTCCTGCAGGAAAAAGGTTTAACCACATTTGAACGCGATCGTTTTGCCATCCTGGCCATGGAAGGTAATTACCGGACGAGTTTTCAGTTCGTCGAGACAGCCGGATTTACAAAGGATTACTCACCGCCTAAACCCTATTTTTCCTGGGGAACGGAGCACGTGTCCGTAATTGAAGACACCCATACATATATAAGCCTACAACACACGTTGGTAATGTATTTCGAAAATGAGACCGGCGATATCATGGGACCGATGGTCATGAAACACTGGCGGCAGGATTGGACCTATCAAGACACCGACCTCCACGTTTATAGTGGCGACAACACCTGGGAACGGAAACGACTCGATGAAGCAGCAGTGAAAGGAACGTGGTCACAAGCAGTATTCCAGGTTGACGATTCGCCCCGTTACGAAGTGGTCGGTCGTTGGAAGCACGGCCAAATGTATTCCGCCTGGGCGAGTGAAACTTCACTGAGGCCGCTTCCAAGAAGGGAGTATTCGGTACGAAGCGATTACAACATCCTGGAAGGAGAACACAGGATCACGATTGTGCCCAATGGATGGATACACGAGCAGCATAATCGAAAATCCATGAAATCGGATAACACCTACTTCTACGTGGCACAAGAGGTCGGGCTCGACCGATACGAGCGAATCACGGATCCGGATTTAAGCGCTGCGCAAGAATCTTGGAACAAGACCAAGCATTATTGGAAGGCGGTCCGTGATTCCTGGAAGGTCGTCTTTGCAAGCCATGACACATTTCAAATCAAAGCCGATTATCAAGACCAGAAACTCTACGAAATTCATTTCTCACACGCTTCAGAAATAGAATCCCAAGACAGTTACGATGCAGAAAAATGGGAGCAACTTGTACAAGACACCATTACTCAATTTGTTCAAACTGACGTTGAAGAAGCAACCACCTCAAAATACTAAGAGGCCGAACTGAAAGGCTGAGGTTTTATCTGCGCAGCACTTCTATCACAATCGGAATAGCGGGAGGTTCGTCTACTTTCGGATTTCGAACCATATCACGATGGTGAGCATCGACCAAAAAGACTTCGTTCATCTCCTCGCACCGCAGGGAATCAATAGAGACCACTCCATCGCCAGAACCTTTGAATAGCTCTGGGAATGTGGCCTGAATGTTTTCAATCGATTCATTCAGGGGAATGTTAAGGGAATCGGCCCAGCCTTGGACTTTGGGAAGCCCGACCGGACTACCGGTCCCTGCGACACCAACCCAATAAATGTCTTTAGGGAAGGGCCTCTCATTTAGTTGCTTTAGAAAACTACTCTCGGGCTTTAGATCAATCTGCGCTTCTCCAGCACCATCCCAAATCATTCCAAGTATGGCATCCATACCATAATCTTTAAACAAATGATCGCGTAGCTCAACAGGCAATCGATAAGTCGCCAACCAGGAACCATGATTGGGAGTGCCCAATTGAATCAAGGTTTTGACGGGTACTTTTTCCTTCCATGCAGCTTGAGGCAGCATATTAGGATGGGTAATGAAATTGCGCAGCACCAATCCTCCCATGGAATGACCAATAAGGTGTAATCCATCGATTGAGGGCTCCGATTCGATCAAACCCGCAAGTTGCTCGGCTAAAAACAGGGATGACTGATGGACCGGTTGATCATTCGGATAGCGGAACTCGAGCACATTAAATCCATTCTCTGCCAACGCAGGACCAAGATCAGCCCAAAGATTGCCAGGTTCATCGAGGCCATGCGCCAGTACTACCCAACTAGAATGGGTAATGGGCTGCTCTTCTCGCTCCATTTCGAAAAACCCGAATTTTTCATCCGAGCGGGCTGCCGACTCCGGAAACGTTTTACGAAACCATTGCCGGACCTGAGATCGCAAACGCAGAGAAGTTTCTGAGTTTGTGACAAGTTGATCCGTCGTAGCACCATCTTGCTTTTCCTTTAATACGGCTACAAGGAACCAAAACACAAACGCCAGAGAACCAACCACAAGAATGGGTTTGATCCGCCGCTTGATCATTCTGGCCTTCTCTGAAGGCGGCATATTTCGAAAATCATTTTTCATGGGAGGACGCTTAAATGGAAACCCGAAAAAGGAGCCTGAAGCCATAATAAAATGGACGCAGCTTTCCCCTTACGCTTACTCTCTGAACCGACTTGAATAACTCTATCCAACTGCTACCAGACCAAAAAAAACCGGATGGCAGATCATTGGCTCAAACCACCGCGGCACACAGTCTCATTTTCTGGATCGCGCACTCATGATTTCCGCAGGAGGTCTCCCCATGCGATACAACTGAGCCATAGCAAGCATGGCAGCTTGGCTATGTTTATAAAACATCATATATCCCTGGCACAGGTAGTTTAACCCAGGATCACCAGCAGGAGTTTTCATAAAGCGCTGTTTCGGACAACCACCGTTGCAGGCGAATTTAAACTCACACTCCTGACACATCTTCGGGAGTGAATCGCGCTTATCGTTTCCAAATTTTTTCTGCTGCGGGGATTCCACTATTTCACCCAGGGACTGCTCCATGATATTGCCGACCTTATGTTTGCCGTATACATAATGGTCGCAGGAGTAGACATCTCCAGTATGCTCGATCGCCATGGCCGAGCCACAGGTTTCACTAAATATGCATAGCCCACCTGGAACACCCAACCATTTGCCTAACACGGTATCGAACATCTGGACGTAGATTTTTCCAACATCTGCCTGGATCCATTCGTCAAAGATATCGCAAAGAAACTGACCATAGTATTGAGGTCGTACACTCCAAGCAGTAACTGGAAGATCATCTTCTTCCTCCATAGTATCGGACGGTGGCTCTGCCAGCCAGAAACCAATCTGCTCTTCCTCCTTGCCTGGTTTGCGCTCTACAATCGGAATGAACTGCATAAAGTCAGAACCAATCGACTTAAGGAATTTATACACTTCCTTTCCCGACTTCATATTCTTTCGGTTTACACAAGTCAGTGTATTAAAACGCACGCTGTGCTTTTGCAAAAACTTGATGCCTCTCATGACCAGGTCAAAGGTGGGCTTGCGACGCTTATCAATGCGATAGGCATCATGGAGCGCACGTGGTCCGTCGATACTTAATCCGATCAGAAAATCATTCTGCTTAAAAAACTCGCACCATTCGTCGTCAATTAACGTTCCATTTGTCTGAAACGCATTTTCTATCTTTTTGCCGTTGGCATATTTCTTCTGAAATTCAACAGCCTTTCGGAAATAGTCGACACCCAGTAAAGTGGGTTCCCCACCCTGCCAGGCAAATGAGACAAAGTCATTGGGTTGGGATTCAATGTAATCACGTATATAGGTTTCCAATACGTCGGGCTGCATTCTTCTTGAATCGCCTTTCTTAAACAGCGCTTCCTTTTCCAGATAGAAACAGTAGGTACAGTCAAGATTACACAATGGCCCAATGGGCTTGGTCATGACATGAAACGGTGCTTTGGACTGAACGGAGGCGCATCCCATAAAATAGAAATACAATCGCCATCCCGCTAATTTGGAAACACAAAAAAGCCAGTTCAAGTGAACTGGCTTTAAATAAATTGCTTGGCAATCGATTAATTGCGACGTTCAAGGAGACGACGCTCCTTCACTTTAGTCGCTTCTTTACCTATACGGTCACGAATATAATACAAACGGGCACGACGTGTGATACTCTCACGGTCTACCTCGATCTTATCAATCGTTGGTGCATTCACGGGAAAAACTTTTTCAACACCTTCGCCAAAAGAAATACGACGAACCGTGAAGGTTTCGTGTACACCACTTCCCTTGCGGGCAATAACGATTCCGGCAAAAACCTGAATACGCTCTTTTCCAGCTTCCTGGATCTTTAGGTGCACGCGCACTCCATCGCCAACCTTGAAATCAACCAGGTCGGTGCGAATAGCGTCTTTAGTAAGTTCGTTAATTATTAGGTTCATGATTCGGATCTTTAGAAATTATATCTGGCCTTTTGGACTTGGTATTTTCTTTTCGCTGGGCAAGTCGCCAAGCGTCAATTTCCGCGTGGTTTCCAGAGAGAAGTACCTCTGGAATTTGCATTCCGCGGAACTCCGCAGGGCGCGTAAATTGGGGAAAGGTGAGGAGACTGGCTGTGAAGGAATCTTGCGTCAATGATTTTTCTTCACCCAAAAAACCCGGTATATATCGGGCTAAAGCGTCGATCACAACACAGGCAGCAATGGTCCCATTTGTGAGTATGTAGTCACCGATACTGACCTCACGATCGATCAGGCAATCACGTACGCGTTGATCAATTCCTTCATAGTGGCCACTTAGCAAAACGATGTGTTTTTCGGTGCTCAGCTCTTTTGCCAAGGCTTGGGTGAGCTTTTCACCATCGGGTGCCATGTAAATCACCGTGGATTTTTCTCGCTTCACACTTTCGATGGCGGCAAACAAGGGCTCGGGTTTCATGACCATACCGGCACCTCCACCGAAGGGCCGGTCATCGGTTATTTTATGCTTTCCTTTGGCCCAGTCACGAATGTCTCGGACGTTTACCGAAAGGAGTCCGTGTTTGATGGCCCGACCAAGCATGCTTTCCTCGAGATAGCCAGTGGCCATTCCAGGAAACAGCGTCAATAGATCAATGGCGAGCGCGGTTTCCATATGATGCCGTGGATTCGGCGAGTTGATTTAATCAGGACAGCCTAAGCGTCCTTCTTTTCTTCCTCTGCAGCAGGAGTTTCTTCCTCAGCAGCAGCAGCCTCGGTAGCCTTTTCAGGAGCCTCTTCAACAACCGCTTCTTCAGCAGACGCTTCGGCCTCAAAGGGAGTAGCCACTTCTTCAGCAGCGGGAACTTCTTCAACTATCGGTGTTTCTTCCACAACCGCCTCTTCAACTACGGGAGCTTCTTCGACGGCAACCGGTGCTGCTTCTTCAACAACAGCGACAGGTGCTGCCGCTTTAACAACCGGAGCAGGTGCTGCAACTTCTTCGACAGCAGGCTCGCGACGAGCTTTGTTGATGAGAGAGCGAACGGTATCCGTTGGTTTTGCACCAACACCCATCCAGTAATCGGCACGATCCAGGTTGATTTTCAACCGACCGCGGGCCGCTTTAGGAGAATAGGTACCAATCCACTCTACAAAATTGCCATCACGCTTTACGCGAGCTTCCCCTACCACAATACGGTAGACTGGGTTGTGGGCTGAACCGCCACGGGCTAGTTTTATGCGAAGTGCCATGTGTTTTCAGAAATAGGTTTTAGGAAAAGGAGAAAGAAAACAATGCGAGCGCGAATGCTTGTCAATACAACTTTGCTATTGTCTTTGGCTAGGTGCCCTTTCTAGCTGTTCCGCTTCATTTTCGACACATTTTCACCATTTAACACCGAAAAACATGCTTCAAGCAGGAATCGTTGGCCTACCCAATGTGGGAAAATCCACACTCTTTAACGCGGTTACTCGAACGCGGAAGGCTGAATCGGCCAACTACCCCTTCTGTACTATTGAGCCCAACGTAGGAGTAGTCCAAGTACCCGATGCCCGCTTGGAGGTGCTCTCCAAAATTGCCAACACCAATGTCATTATACCCGCGGCGATTGAATTTAAAGATATCGCCGGTTTGGTAAAAGGAGCCAGCGAAGGCGAGGGTTTGGGAAATCAATTTCTCGCCAATATCCGGGAATGTGACGCCATCATTCAGGTCGTCCGCTGTTTTGATGACGACGACATCATTCATACCATGGGAGGCGTGGATCCGATCCGGGATATTGAGATTATCAATGCCGAACTCATTTTGGCGGACATGGCATCCGCTGAAAAGAAACACCACAAATCCTTAAAGATGGCCCGGGGAGGGGATAAAGAAGCCAAAGCCGAAGTCGATCTGATCGAGAGACTTCTTCCCCACTTAAATGATGGAAAACCTGCGCTAACGTTGCCAATGACAGATGAGGAAAAAGTGCTTTTGAAACAACTTTTCCTCTTGTCTTCCAAACCAACCCTTTTCGCAGCAAACGTGGCTGAGAATGACTTGCTGGATCCGGAAGCGAATCCTTACGTTACCCAGGTTAAGAAATACGCAGCCGATCACCATGGGGCAGAGTGTGTGAGTATCAGTGCACGTCTGGAGTCCGAACTGATTGATTTAAGTGAGGAGGAAGGCAAAGAATTTCTAGCCGATTTTGGCGTGACCGATTCGGGTGTCTCCAGCCTGATTCGGGCAGCGTACGATTTATTGGGACTGATGACTTACTTTACCGCAGGAGTACAGGAAGTTCGGGCCTGGACCATTACCCAGAATACCAAAGCCCCTCAGGCTGCCGCTGCGATCCACACCGATTTCGAAAAAGGCTTCATCAAAGCTGAGGTGGTTTCCTACGAGGATCTTGTTGCAGCGGGAAGTACTGCAGCCGCACGGGAAGCCGGACGCTACCGCCTGGAAGGGAAAGAATACGTATTCAAAGATGGAGATGTGACTCTCTTCAGGTTCAACACCTGAATCTTGGAGGACTCTACTTTATATCCTCTACCCGCCTTGCCGGCGTGCCAGTGTTCCAACGAGCCTTCCAACCGGGCTTCTCGATCTTTGCTCTGAAAATGACGGTGTTGTGAAGATCGAGATCATTTGTCCAAATAAACTTGGCACCTTCAAAGTCGTATTCGCGAAAGGGTTGTGGCGGGCGCACAATCGCTTCTTCAAATTCAGTCGCGGACGCCCAATCACTGTCATCGAATTCAACCTCAAACCAGTCTTCCGGAATCGGGATATGTTTCACGACTTCTTTTTCACCCTCCATCGGACCAAAGAAAAAGCATTTCGCCTTCCAGCTAGAGTTACTGACCACGTCATCGCCCAATTTTAAAATAAATCCTCCGTCCCCAATTTGAACATGCTCGTACTCTTTACCGGTAATGGCGTCGGCATTGTCTCGAGCCATGACAGCAACCGTCATCGGAAATTCAGGAAGCACATCGACTGAAATGATGTTGTGAGGCATGAATTCAATAGAATCTGTAGCGACCAGTTTACCATTGATATACAACATAAACCAATTGTCAGCGTAGACATTGAGCTTAACCAGGTCGCTGGTGTTCGGCTTTACAATATGCTTGGGAAGTCCACCACCCCTTTGGGCAGATAGAGAATTGAGGAAAGAAAAACAAAGAAGAAGGCAAAGAATTCGAATCATCATATTAGTTTTCATATAAACTGGTTATAGTGAGGGAAGGCCAAGCAACTCTCTTGCATGTGTTTGAGCAACTTTTGAACGTCGACTACCCAACATTCGAGCCAACTCATCCAACCGAGCGGCTTCGTTTTCGTGTATTGGTTCGATAGATACTTTCGTATCATCGTCGGTTTGAATTTTATCAACCAGAAAATGCTGTTTCCCCTTGGCCGCCACTTGGGGCAGGTGGGTCACACAAAATACCTGGTGCTCATCTGATAGAGCAGCCAAACGATCTCCCACTACAGTCCCAATCTCGCCTCCTACATTCGCATCTACTTCGTCGAACACCAACACAGGAGTATCATCGAGCTTGGCCAAAATGGTTTTCAGCCCCAACATCACCCGGGCAATTTCACCACTGGAAGCAATTTTGTTAAGCGGTAAAGGCTCCTGCCCAGGGTTAGCTGAAAATACATATTCGCAGCGGGAGTTGCCATGTTCGCGAAAAGCATTTTCGGCATAAACTATTACGTCAAAGCGTGCTTTCTTAAACCCAAGGGAATCAAGTAAAGATGCCGTTTCTTTAGCGAGATTAGTGGCAGCCTTCTCACGCTTCGCACGTAGATTAGTTCCGGCTTCGAGCAGCTCTGCTTCCTTGCGTTTAATCAAATTGTCTAGTTTCCCGAGCGTGCCTTCAATGTCCGCTTGCATTTCAATGCGCAAAGAAAGGCGCTCACGGTTTTCTATAACCTGCTTAACCGACGGACCGAATTTTCGTTTTACATCCAACCACTTTTCCATCCGCCTTTGAAAGGCGGCGATTTCAACTTCGTCAAAGTCCGTCTTACGACGTATTTGAAAAAACTCACTATTGATATCGTCCAACTCAACCACTGCCTGGTTCAAGCGAACGGTCAGTTCAGCAGTGCGTTTGTCGATTTCCGAAATTTGCCGGGAAGTTAACACCAATCTGCCTAGTTTGGAAATAACTCCATCATCTCCGCTCAGACCTTCTTCGACCTGTAAAAGATGTTGCGCCAGATCAGCCGTTTGACTGGCAACATTATAGTCACTTTCCAAAGCCTCAATAGCCGCCTCTGAAATAATGTCGACCGCATCGATCTGCTCCATCTGGCTTTGGTAATAGGCCAATTCATCTTCAGAAAGCTGCGATTGATTCTGGATTTCCTCCTTTTGCCGAAGCAGGGATTTCCATTCTGAAAAAAGTTCCTGGTAAACGGCTACTTCCATAACCGACCCCGCATAACTATCGAGTAACTCAAGCTGGTTTTGCCAATCAAAGAGTTTCTGCGGCTCACCCGGACCATGAAAATCGATCCAGAACGTACCTAACTTCGACAATAGTGAAAGCGTGCAAAGTTTCCCGTTGATAAATACCTTTCCCATCTTCGTTCGACTAATCGAGCGTCGCAGAAGCAACACATTTTCTTCGCATGGAGGAAGGCCATTGTCTTCGAGAAAGGTGTTTATCTTATCAGAGCTTGGAAAAACAAGAGCAGCTTCAACCTCACAAGCCGATTCACCCTGACGGATAACGGTCTTATCTACACGATTTCCAGCTAACATGCTCAGTGCTCCAAGCAGGATCGATTTTCCGGCACCCGTCTCACCCGTCACCACAGTAAATCCAGCCTCCAAATCCAGAGAAGTCTCAGTCATTAAAGCCAAGTTTTGAATATGAAGGTATTGAATCATTTTAGGTGAGCGCCAGCTTTAGGAAAACGCCCGAAGAATCCAAGTATTTATTACACATAGAACAAGTATCCTGCTTTTGACTTTTAAGCTCCTTTTCTGCCATGTCTTCATATCCATTTTCTGAGAGGGATTAGCTCGGTTGGTTAGAGCCCTAGCATGACACGCAAGGGGTCGGCAGTTTGACGGAACACAACGGATATGGGCACTTCGCAAAACTGAGTCCGAAGGACCCAGCACTGGCGAACCAATCTGCCAGCAGGACTTTTTAACTTACTGATTCAATGAAAGAATGACCTCCATTTTAACTTGCCAACACCGCATTCTTCTTTTCCTTCATACCCCTTACTGAATCCGGGGGATTAGCTCAGTTGGTTAGAGCACTTGCATGACACGCAAGGGGTCGGCAGTTCGAATCTGCCATCTCCCACCATCCTTCGCTTGGAGCGGAGCGCTATGCGGAGGATGTCACGCCGTAGCCCATTCATGGCGAAGGCGGACTTTCCCGCTATCAACTCACCTCTCCAAGACTACGGCTTGGCAAGCCATTTTGCGGACTCTTGATTTTATCAAAAACTGGACACAATCGAGCTCAAAATTAATGCTTTGGCTCGAAATGCCATTAGATCCTCAATTTTACTACGTCTACATACTGGTCAGTGAGTCTGACAAAGACCGACACTATTCCGGATTCACAACTGACCTCAACGCGAGACTGAAAAAGCACAATAACGGTGAGGTTTCTCATACTTCAAAGTTCCGTCCCTGGTTAATCGAAACGGCTGTTAGATTTCGAAGTAAAAACAAAGCGCATGCATTTGAATCTTATCTTAAATCAGGATCTGGCCGTGAATTTGCACGAAGGCATTTTTAATCACAGGATAAAACAGGTCTCAATAGTGCCAAATACCCTGGCAACCAACTATCATTCTAAGGTCTTTCTGCGTACACTCCGGAAGATGAGAACTGAAGAAAGCAGTGTGACGTAGCAAAGCAAAGGTGGGCATCCTTCACTGTCTTTCAATTAACCATTGCAGACGAAGCGATGCATCCTGTAGGCAATAGGATCATTGAATACCCGAATACTCTGATTACTGAATAGAACTCTATGAAGAACTACTTTTTCCTGTTTCTTGGCGTCCTGCTCTCTTGGACCAGTGCCTCTGCACAATCTGCGTTCCCTGGCGAACGGGGCGAAAAGCTGGACTACGCAACGCGTGAAGACATCTGGGACCGCGAGGCCAATGGATTTTTGGATGAATTCGTCAGAGTGGAACGAGACGAAGTCATATGCTTCGCCCTTTATACTCAACAGGACGGAGTCCTGAAAATGACAGCCCAGTTGTTCCCTCTGAAACCGGGCGAAGATCGCGAGGTTTCGCTTGAATTCAAAGAGAATGGAAAGTGGAAGATGTCCAAAACAACCAAGGTCAACTACCCCGGGTGGTATGCTCACTTTCGCGTGGAAAATTGGGACGGTTCGAAAGATATGGAATATCGTGTTTCCCACAGCCAAGGATCCGTATTCGAAGGACTTATCCGCAAGGACCCCATCAATAAACAAGAAATCGTCGTGGGTTCACTTTCCTGTAATTCCCGTCACGACCGGGGTGATCGTGCTTCTATCGTAGCGAACTTGCGTGCACAAGATCCTGACCTGCTTTTCTTTGCTGGAGACCAAAGCTATGACCACCAGGAAAACACGTTTGCCTGGCTGTTATTTGGCTGGCAGTTCCGCGATGTCATCAGGGACCGCCCAACGATCACTATTCTCGACGATCACGATATTGGTCAGGGTAACGTGTGGGGTGAAGGAGGTATCGTTGCAGACAGCCCAGCTGGAAATTCCGGAGGCTATTACTATCCGCACCAATATATTAAAATGGTGGAGGCGCAAGAAACCTGGCACCTGCCCGACGCATTTGATCCAACCCCTATTGCGCAAGGCATTGGCGTCTATTATACCGACGTTAAGGTTGGAGGCGTTAGCTTTGCGGTGCTTGAAGACCGTAAATTCAAAAGTGGCCCCAAAGGAAAGATCCCATCGATGGGACCACGTCCGGACCATATTAATGACAATAGCTACAATCCTGCCGATGTAGATGTACCGGGCTTGAAACTATTGGGTGACCGGCAACTACACTTTCTAAATGAATGGTCCCAAAACTGGGAGGGAGCAGAAATGAAAGCGGTTCTGTCGCAAACTGCGTTTACCGGTGCGGTACATTTGCACGGAAGCGCTGACGAAGGGCGCCTTCTGGCAGACTTGGACAGCAACGCCTGGCCTCAAACCGGTCGCAACAAAGCCCTGGAAGCCATCCGACGCGCCTGGGCACCCCATCTTTGTGGCGACCAACACCTGGCGGTAGTGGTACAGCATGGAATTGAGAACTTCCGCGATGGACCATTCGGATTCACCAATCCAGCGATTGTCAACACCATCTATGGACGTTGGTGGTGGCCGGAAAACGGTGAAGCCGGTTCCGGTGATCCCATTGACAATGAACTGGAATGGACCGGAGATTATTTGGATGGTCTGCAAAACAAAATGACGATGCATGCCTATGCAAACCCGGACTTCGTTTCCATGGGCGAAGCAAGAGAACTTTCAGAACAAGGGGGAGAGACCAACCTGGAAGATGGTTATGGCATTGCACGGTTCCACAAGCCGACGCGTACGATCACTTTTGAATGCTGGCCGCGATTCGGCGATGTTAAGAAATCAAAAGCCTCCCAATATCCGGGTTGGCCAATCACCATCCGCACAGAGGACAACGACGGTCGCAAAGTTTACGGTTACTTACCCGAACTCGTCTTTGAGGAAAACGATCCAGTAGTCCAAGTCGTGAACGACAAAACTAAAGAAATCCTTTATACTGTGCGCATCCAGGGAAACACCTTCCTGCCGAAAGTCTATTCGGATGGAAGATACACAGTAAAAGCCGGGAAAGATCGCCCGGATGCATTTAAGAAATCCGGGCTCAAACCTACAGCGACCAAAATCAAAGTGAAATTGTAGAGGCAAAGCCAGATTTGGCCGAACAAGGCATCTTAGTACGTATACGACGGCATTGCTGGAAGCAATGGCCCTACCCAAATCGCTGGACCAGAGAGTCGAGCGTGAGTTCTTCCAGCTTTTCGGTAATTAAATCAGAATGGGAAAAATCCATGGAACGTGTAATATCGTTTGGAACGGCCACGCACCAAATGCCGGCGCGTTTGGCTGCAAGGGATCCGTTGTGCGAATCCTCCAAGGCCACAGTTTCACTACCGGTTAGGTTGAATTGTCGAAGTGCCTCGAGATAAAGATCAGGGGCAGGCTTGGCCTTCGGTGCATCCCCACGGCAAATAAATCCATCGAAATGCTCGATCACCTCGCATCGCTCCAGATGCCCTCTTATCCAATAGTGCGGTGAACTCGACACCACCGCACAGATCCAACCCCGGGTCCTGGCATCGTGGACCAGTTCCATAACTCCTGGCTTTATTGCCATATCAAGACCAAACTTCGTTTCCACCTCACGACGTTCCGGCTCAATCTTTTCCCAGTCTAAACTGCAACCCACTCTTTCCTCGAGCAACGCTCTCGGATTCTCATCGGTCCCTATTATTCGTTGAAACTCCTCTAACCGGTACTCAAACCCATGGGACTGAAACACAGCCTGCCAACCGGCAAAGCAAGCATACTCTGTGTCCAGCATCAGACCATCAAAATCGAAAAATATTGCGCGCAGCTTGGACATCCCGGAAAAATGTGGAGACTCGGCTCCTCAGTTCTTTTTTATCAGATCCGAAGGCTGCACCGCGAAGTCCGAAGGATTGACCCAGCCGGCTTCGATTGGCTCCCCAGCCATGTAGCGCTCATAGAGATTCTGCTGAGCTGGGGTAGAAAACGGATAGTCTTCATATTGTCGACCTTTTCCGAACATACGGAGGTCGCCCTGGCGGGTAAGAAGTGAATACATCTTTGCAGCCATGTCGCGCTTGATGGTTTGGTCTCCACTCTCAGCCAGATTCACAATACAATCCGGATCCTGCTTCAGATTATAGAATTCTTCAGACACCCGTTTTCCAAAATTGGTCATCCACCAGTGTATGGTCTCCGGATTCTTACCGTGGTTTAGAATCAAAGTCTTGGTGGCACCCCCATCCGTATTCAGGTAGCCCGTTTCCGGATTTCCAGACGGCCAACGATCAATCTCGAAGTTGCGTAAAAACAGGAAATCACCCTTGATGATACCGCGAATAGGATATCCCTGATTATGCGGTCGACCGGCATCGTGGCGTTCTTTTCCAACCAACAGAAACTCCCGGAAACTTTCAGGGGTAGAGACCTCATCCTTAAATATAGGAAACAGGCTTTTCCCCGTTATTGGCTGCATACTTATTTCTTCGGTAGTAACACCGGCCGCCTCCAGTATGGTCGGCGCATAATCAATAAAGCTGACCAGGCTGTTCACCTGCCGACCCGGATTCTTTATTCCCGCAGGCCAGGAAATGGCCAAAGGCAGGTGATGGGAAATTTCGTAGTTGTTCCCCTTTGACCTCGGGAATGGCATACCATTGTCCGAGGTCACGATTACAATTGTGTTCTCCAACAGGCCACGGTGATCCAACGAATGAAGCATTCTGCTCAGATGCCGGTCGAAATGTTCGACCTCAAACGCGTAGTCGAGCATATCGTTGCGAACGATCTCATCATCCGGCCAGTAGCCGGGAACGCGGGCCACATCGCCCAATGACTTTCCGCCTTTAGCTACACCAGAACCATATTCATACCGCCGATGCGGCTCATGGCCTCCATACCAAAAGCTAAACGGTTTATTTTCATCCCGCTGATTGAGAAACGATTCAAAATTGCCTGCGTAGTCTTTATTACTGATACCCTTTGCTGGAGCAGGTTCCGTTTTCCCAATATACAAAGGCCCGGTAAGTTCCCGTGGTTTGCCATGCAGAGTTCCAGGATCACCCGGCCCCCACCCTTTACCGGTAAACCCGGTGATATAACCGGCATCACCCAGAGCTTCCATCCAGGTTTTAAATTTATCAGGGAAAAAGACGACGTGATTTACTGCTGCCTCGAGTTGCCACGAAAGTCGGCCGGTCAGAATAATCGACCGGGATGGCGCACACTTGGCATTCGGCGTGTACGCACGGTTAAACAGCAGCCCCATCTCCGCCACCCGGTCGAATCCCGGAGTATTGACCCAGTCACTGCCATAGGCACTGGCATGCGGAAACGACTGGTCG
>JAQBYJ010000031.1 GCA_027622555.1 Verrucomicrobiota bacterium | reverse complement strand
AATCCCAGCATGATCCAGGCATCCCGTTCCAAATGATCGTCAATCACCGGGCCAAATAAAAATACCGTGTTCAAATGGTGCTTGAAGTCAGAAAAAGCTGGCTATGATCTCCGACTCCTTTATTTCGGAAGGTTCAATTTTTTAAACCAATCAGCACAATGCTTAAAAAAACCATCTATTTTTCAGTTAGCTTACTCTTGGCTATAACCTTGAATCTTTCCTCAACCTTGTTTGGCCAAGAAAAGGAAGCTGCCCCGAAAATCTCAATTTCATTTGGTGACGAAGAAGAAAAAGTACCGACAACACAAGCTACTCCAGCTTCAGCTCCTACAGCAACGACCGGCACGAACCAGGCTAGCCCGGAAGCAGATGCAGCAAAAGAGGCTCCAACGAAATTTGCTGAGATAGAGGAGCTTTTTGCCATATATGGATGGTTAATGGTGAGAAACAACCAAGTCCATTTGCTCGAGCTATCCGAAAGAGAAAAACTGGCTTTTCGAACGGGTATTCACGCTTCAATTAACAATCGAATCATCGAAGGTTGGGAGGAGAAACGACCAGCGGTTGCAAAACTTATAGACGAACGTTGGGCTCCCGTACAAGAGCGTATGGATCGAGAAAGAAAGGAACAGACTATTGAGTTTTTTGCGGAATTGGCGAAAAAAGAAAACGTTACAAAAACCAGCACAGGTCTGTTCTATGAGCTCATCAGTGAAGGAACTGGAAAGTTTCCACCCAATGGCGATTCCGTCGTAAGTGCTGAATACACTGCCTACCTAATTGATGGGACTATTATTGATTCCACAGCAAATAAAGGAGACGGAGGCCCTGTCCCCGTAATCTTGCCCAATATGGTACCGGGTGTTCGTGAAGGTCTCCAATACGTGCGCGAAGGTGGAATCATTCACCTTTGGGTCCCTGCTTCCCTCGGCTTCAGCAGCGAGTCTGGAAACGGAATACCGCCTGATTCAGCCTTGATGTTCGAGTTTACGGTCCACGAAATTCTGGCAACCGAAACAACTCTGACCACCGACCAACCTTAGTTCAGCCCCTAAAGATTTCTAAAAGCCGTCCAAAAGGGCGGCTTTTTTTGTATATTGCTTCAATCCAAAATCTTTTAAACCCTTTGTCCATGTGTGGCCGATTTAGCCTGACCGTTCCAGAAAGGTTCTTTTCAAGGGCTTTTGTCTTTAAAGACATTCCCGAAATGCAACCCAATTTTAACATTCCACCTGGGGTCGACATCTGGGCGGTGCGAAATTCGGACGCTTCAAACAACAAGGAGATTGTTAAGTTAAGATGGGGGCTGGTCCCTTTTTGGGCAAAAGACCCCACCATTGGAAACCGATTGATCAACGCCAGATCTGAAACCTTAACGGAGAAGCCAGCCTTTAGATCAGCCTTTAAGAGCCGCCGTTGTCTGATCCCTGCGGACGGGTTTTTTGAATGGAAACGAGATGGCAAAAATAGGATCCCTTACTTTATTCAAAGAAAAGAACGCGAACCTTTCGCCATGGCTGGGCTTTGGGAGAAATGGGAAAGCTCGACTGGAGATCGCTTAGAGTCCTGCACAATACTGACAACAGCCCCCAACGAACTTATGAAGGGCTTGCACGACAGGATGCCAGTCATGCTGGACCATGATAAAATGGATATCTGGCTAAACCTGGATAGCACAATAGACCATCTACTGTGGCTTACTACACCCTACCCGGCGGAGGATATGGAGGCTTTCCCTGTTTCAAATTTGGTGAATAGTCCAAAGAATAAGAGTCCTGAGTGCTTGAAAAGACAGGAAATTCTACAGCAAGAAGAGCTTTTCTGACCTTAAGGCTCCAGGTTATTCTAGGAGGCTAAAGTACAAAAATTGATAAAAAAGGGCCGAAAAAGTAAATCGTGAGATCCGGCTTGCAATCCATAATGTTGCTTTTATAGTGACATTTGTTCTTTTAAATAGAGCCATGCGCTCACATATTCTTCTGTTCGTTGCCCCGAAAATAATTTTTCCAAAACGAACAATGAAAACAAAAATAATGGCCCTGGCCTTCAGCTTGGCTTTCCTCACCGGAAATGCCGTTTATAGTGAGCAGGAGAAAGACTCAAAAGGTCCCATCCACACGCTTGAAACCTATAAAGTATATCCGAATACGGTAAAGCTGCTGAATGATCAGATCCTGGAACCCGTCGATTTCGAAGAGATTATCCGCAAAGATGTTGCGGATATCACCGAAGAATCCCGACAGTTCCATATTAAAACCATAATCGCCTTCTATTTGAAGGAGATTACAGATGTCCCACTTGTTACTGCTGCCGAATAGTTATTGCAGAACAAAAGACATCATTAAGAAAGTGAAATAAGAAAATGACCCGGGGTGGAGAGCCTAGCTCTCCGCCCTTTTTTTTATGTACGAAATGCCAGGAAAAAAGGAACATTTCATCTTGGACCTCATCCACTTGCAGATCAGAATAAAAAAATGGGCACACTTTATAAAAAAATAATTCTTTCCAGCTTAGTGGCATTCGTGCCCTTGGTGTCAGAAGCCCAGGTCAAGACACAGGCACAGATCATCTTGGAGAATCTGCAAGTTAGGCAAAACCGTCTATTTGAGGCTTACGCGAAGGAGCAAAACCCCATAGACAAAAGTACAATGGAATCACGACTATACGCCATCCGTGACGAATATCAGTCTCTGTTTTCAAAAAATGAAGACAACATCGCTGTCCTGGTTACATATGGCCTTTTCCTTGCCCAGATCGATCAAAGAGAAAACTCACTAAAATTACTACTAAAGGCCGATTCCTTGGACCCGACAAATCCCCAGGTAAAGAACCAATTGGGAAACTTCATGACCGAAGAAGCGAGTTATGCCTTAGGCTTACCCTACTATCTCGGGGCAATCAAACTAGCTCCAAAAGAACCACTTTACCATTATCAACTCGGAAACCTGTTATTCTATTTTCGGAAACAATTTGTTAAGGACGGAATTTTAACAGAAACTCATCTCAACAAGCAGATGTTCGATGCATTTAAAAACGCAGCCGAACTCGGGTCAGACAATCTAGCTTACCGATACCGCTACGCAGAAGCGTTTTACGACCTGCCTGATGCCGATATGGAAGAAGCGTTAAAGGAGTGGAATGATATCGAAAATTCCACTTATTCCGAAGGCGATAAACAAATTATCCGGCTTCATCAGGCCAATGTGAATCTAATTCTTGGTCACAAGGAAATGGTCCCTTTCTTACTGGATCAAATTACAGATCCAAAGTATGAAGAGAATAAGCAAAAACTTCTGAAAGAGCTTCGTGAAGAATCAGACTAACGGTTTCTTAGAACTACCATTTTCTTCTTCATCGTCATCGTCATCATCATCATCAATATCTGAAAAATCGGGTTTCGAAGGATAAGTCTCTTCTAAAAAACTGTCATCCGACTCGTTCGCCAACGCTGGAGGAACTAACGTGGACGATCCATGGGATGCGTGTTCGGTGAATATCGAGGGACGTCCATCACTTGCCAATACGGATTGCTCGCTATCCAAAACAGAGTGCCCCTTGGGAACATGCTTGCGCGAAACCGCCCATTGCCCCCCGCCAACCAACATCAAGTAAAAGAAAAGGAGCCCATAGATTGCTTCGATGTGAAAATTGAGCTGACTCGCCTGAGGTGACCAACAATAGGCGCCGATACCCATTAAAAGTAACAGCACCAATGCAATGAATCGTGTCCAAAACCCAATCACCAGCATCGCGCCAAAAAAGAGTATCATGCAACCGGCAAAAACTTTTACGATATCGGGCACACTAATGGCGAAAAACTTCAAGGTCTCCAGAATAATATCCGAGCGGCCGGCCATTTCGCGGGCAGCAAAAAAACTTACCAAACTACCGGTCACTAGCCGGAGGATAAACAATCCTAAATTGTGAAGAAAATTAGCCACAGTTTTTTAATGTATGTAATCCTTTAAGATTTTGAAAGACCAAATCACTTACTCCTCGGCGGCTTCTAATATGGAGTCCGCCATGTCAAAGTTGGCATAGACATTCTGCACATCTTCGAGCTCCTCCAATAGGTCGATAACACGTAAAATACGTTTCGCATCCTCAACTTCTGTCACAGGAACAAGACTTTCGGGGATATAGGCTAATTCCGATGAATCCGGTTCAATCCCCGCTTCTTCCAGTGCGCGGCTCACTTTCTCATATTCGGTAATCGGGCACCGAACTTCAAAATGATCGGCTTCACTCAGAATATCTTCCGCACCAGCCTCAAGAGCACATTCCATAAGTGTCTCTTCATCTGTCTTTTCGGCAGCAATTACAAACTGCCCCATCCTGGAAAAATTATAGGCAACAGCTCCACTTCCACCAAGGTTCCCCCCATTTTTTGTGAGTGTACTCCGCACTTCACCCACGCTCCGGTTGGTATTGTCAGTCGCGACTTCAATCATCAAAGCAACACCACCAGGTCCATAACCTTCATAGAGGACCTCCTCAATGGTAACTCCCGGTAATTCGCCTGTGCCCTTTTGAATAGCGCGTTGCACATTGTCATTGGGCATATTGGCGGCCTTTGCTTTTTGAAGGACTGTGCGAAGCCGCGGATTCATATCCGCGTCCCCTCCGCCAGCACGCGCGGCCATTATCAGCTCTTTACTTAAAACACTAAAAATCTTCCCCCGCTTCGCATCGATGGCTGCTTTATGACGTTTGGTGGTTGCCCATTTACTATGTCCTGACATGAGAAATATTACTGGTTCTTCAGTTTACGTTTGGGTTTCTTGCGGATGAGTGGATTTTCCAGTTTCTTGTTGGGGTCATTTGAGTCCAGTTCGGCCGCAATTTCTTCCTTGTCTTTGCGTTTGTTCGTAATCGTTTGCTGCAATATGGTCATCAAATTCTGAATCGTCCAGTAAAGACATAATCCGGAGCCAAAATTGTACAACATCACCACCATCATGATCGGCATGAATTTGAAAATCGCCTGTTGCTCCGCTGAGGCAGCAGTCGGAGTCATCCGCATCTGATAAAACATGGTTAGCCCCATCGTAAAGGGAAGCAGATTGAAATATTGACCCAAAATAGGAAGGTTAACCCCCCAAGAGAAAATCTTCTCTGGCTGAGACAAATCGGAGATCCACAAGAATTCTGCAAAACGCAGCTCCGAAGAGGTTCGCAGCATGTAGAAAAAGCCGATGAAAATAGGGATCTGAACGATCATCGGTAAGCATCCTCCAACCGGGTTTACCTTATGCTTGCGGTAGAGCTTCATCATCTCCTCGTTTTTCCGCTTCGGATCTTCCTTATACTTCTCGGTGAGCTCCTTCATCGGGCCCTGGATCTTCTGCATCTTTTTAGCCGAACGAGCAGAGATCTGAGTCAGAGGCCAGAAGACCAACTTAAGGATGATGGTAATAATGATAATCGCGATTCCCCAGTTGGGGATAACAGCGTGAATTTGCTTCATCCCCAGCAAAAGGACCTTGCTAACTGCGCCAAACCAACCGAATTCCATAACCGCTTCCTGATTACGATCCATGGCTTGCAGACGAAAGATCTCCTTGGGGCCCACATAAAAATCCATATTCGCAATCACCTTTTCGCTGGCACCGAGACCGGATAATTCGAACTGAGCATTGCTGCTGAGAGCTACCATCGGATCGCCCTTATCGTTCACGCGATCTAAAGGCTGAGGCCGAACGGTGATTCCCTTGCCAGGTAAGTCTGGAGTCAGGATGGAAACAAAAAACTGGTTTTTGAGACTAGCCCAACTAAATCGACTGGATTCTGTGATGTAGGGTGGTGGATTTTTATTCGCACCAATTCCAAGAAACCCGTTGGAAGCAATAAATTTACTCGAGGTGATAAACTCTTCATCACCGTCTTCGTAGTAGCCCGCATTCAAATAGCCTCCCAATAAGGCTCCCCCCCCCATCAATGCTGGCTCGATCGTTCCCAAATGGAGACTATAATCTTTAAGAAGTAGATTTTCGGCCCCCGTATTTACGAACTCTATGTTGTGACGTATAGAGTAAGGTTCTCCTTCACTTTCGTTCCGGTGGATCCAGAAATTTTTTCGAATCAACAAGCCATTGGCTTCCTGACGTTCAAACCGAATCTCACCGCCATCCTGAAAAGTTTTGGTAAATGGTTTGTCGAATGCACCATCACCCACCGAAACGCCAAGCATCGGGGCATAGCCAAAATGATTAAAAAGATACGGATCTTCAGAGTTTTTCACCGCCTCATACTCCTTCATCGCGACCTTTTTGATCGCCCCACCCTGGTTGGTAAAAATAACTTCTATCAAATCGTTTTCCAAATAGGAAAGCTCTTCAATTGCTGCTTCAGTTACCTCAATAGTCTCAGCGATTGCTGCCGCGGTTGCATTCGCTTGTTTGGCAATTGGCTCTGGTGATGGTGAGTTCGCCCTGGCGGATGGACTAGTCTCTGAGCCCGGGGAATCGGTGACGGAACGCGGTTCGGGTTGAGGTGCATTGTTCGCATTTTTATTCATCAGCGCCATTACGGCGAAGGCTGCGAGCAAAAATAAGACTCCTAAAAGTGTGTTCTTTTTATCCATTTAAATGTTTAAGTTTTACTTCGGAGATCCAGAAGAGATTCCGGTTGAGGCAATGGTTGAAAACGGGATGTCACTGGTTTGACCGGGTCATAGCCACCTCCGTGAAAGGGCTGACACTTACTCAGTCGGATGATAGAAAAATATAAGCCTTTTATTGTCCCATGAGCTTTTACACTCTCGAGAGTGTACTCAGAACAAGTAGGATGAAATCGACAACAACCTCCCGGACCTAACAACGCATTCTTGATCGGGCTCAGAACGTGTTGATAGATGAAAACCAATCCGACGACTATATACCGTGGAAAACGGAGGATCGAATGGAAGTTGATGGGGTTCATTGCGCGGGTCGATTCGGAGGGGTCAAATATTGATAGGCCTGAACAAACTTTTTCTCCAAATCTTCGAAAGTAAAGTTGGTAAACTTTTTTCGTACGAGGAAAACACAATCACAGTGGGCAGGGAGCGAGTGTTGGTGTATGCGAAAGAGTTCACGACAGATCCGTTTGCATCGGTTGCGAACCACCGCGTTACCCACGCGCCTTGATGCGATAACACCCATTCTACAAACAGGGACACTACCTTCTTCCAACTCAGGACTATAAAGGGTAAAGAGAAAGGGCGCACTCTGAAAGGCCCGGCCATGTCGGCGTACTGTTTCAAAATCTCGGGCATTTCGCAGGCGCTGCCGGGCCGTCAGTCTAAATCGCATGCGGCACGGGAGCAGTTAACGACTAGGCTGACAAACGTTGTCTACCTTTACGACGACGCGCAGTTATTACCTTACGGCCACCTTTGGTGGACATACGTTTGCGAAACCCGAATTTACGGGCTCTACGAAGTTTGGATGGTCGAAATGTCGGTTGCATTGTATTGTAAAAAAAGGAGTCATACGCTAGGTCTGATGTCCTCCTTGTCAAGTATCCAAAGTGCCTACTCGCAGCCGGGGAGACTTTTTTCAAAAAAATGCTTGATCCAACCCTTAAAAACGCCAGTTTTCCGAATTCCTTAGTTAGACGTCCCGTTCGTCTAGCCCGGTCAGGACACAGGGTTTTCATCCCTGCAACAGGGGTTCGAATCCCCTACGGGACGCCATTTTAAAAACCATCGATGCAAATCGGTGGTTTTTTATTTATGGGGGTCTGGATGAGATTTGAACTCCTGTTGCCCTATAAATCCTATTGGGGGTTTGACGAAAGGAGCAAAGCGACTGGAGATGGGACAACGCTTGTCGTTGGTCGCGAAGCGATTCGGCTCTGCCGAACCAATCCCCTACGGGACGCTATTTTAGGTTCCGCTTTGCTAAATCAATCCAACACATGCGGACTTACAAGCCGAGTAATGTTATACGCTGCCATAGAAATCCGGAGTCCTGCGTGACAATGATTCGATCAAAAGAAGATATACTATTGGCCACCCACTCAAAACCCCAGCGAGGTTTCCGATCTGAAAAAGAATCCACACGAAATCACTAACCTATGAGATTCGCTCGAGTAACAACGTGAGTAATGCGACCTCTTATTCACCATGAGCCAGCGCAATGCAGCGTCTATTGACTCGATGCAAAATCCCATTGCTCTCCGGCAGCCTGTAATCTTCGCCTACAAAACCGTGGAGTGAATTTTCGTTTCCTCACTATAAAGACTCAGCTTTAGCAAAGTCAGGTCAAAATCTGACCATTAAAGGACCATATATGCTGAGACCGCTGGAAAGAAATAGCGGATATCCAACTTCGATTTCGCCGAAGATGCAGAATGCAGCGTTGAAATAGATCCCAGGGTATTAACCAAACAAAAGGTGGAGGCATTTCGTCGACTGGGTGTTAACCGGGCCTCGATCGGGGTGCAGGATGTAAACCCAAAGGTACAGATTGCCATTCACCGCATCCAACCGTCCGAAACCAACATACAAGCTATCAAGTGGTTGAGAGATGTTGGAATCACGAATCTGAACGTGGACCTGATTTATGGCCTGCCCATGCAGACCGTAGAAAGCTTTTCCCGGACCTTGGAAGAAGTCTTGCAATACGATGCCGATCGATTCGCCGTTTTCAGCTATGCCCACGTCCCCTGGAGTAAACCTGCCCAGAAGATTCTCGAAAACTCAGGGATCCCCACCGCCGATGAGAAAATGGATATGCTGAAAACGTCCCTGAATCAGTTTGTTGAAGCAGGCTATTCCCATATCGGCATGGACCATTTCACGAAGCCGACCGATACGCTCGCTAGAGCCCAAAAATCAAAAACGCTGCAACGCAACTTCCAGGGATATAGTTTACACAAGGACGCGCAGATCTGCGGATTTGGAATATCGGCCATCAGCCAATCCAGAAAACGCTATCGGCAAAATTTTAAAGACCTGGAGACCTACTACGAATTCCTCGACGCTGGAAAGTGTCCAGTTGAACGCGGTTACCTCATGTCCAAAGAGGACAGAACACGAAGAACGGTCATCATGCGCCTCATGTGCGACATGGGCCTCGACTTCGAACAACTCAGTCAAGAACTCGGTTTCGATTTTAAAAAGCATTTCCATAAAGAACTTCAAAAACTTCAACCCCTGGAAAAAGACGGTCTCGTTTCACTTACAGAAACGACACTCAAAGTATCAACTCTGGGCAGGTTGCTGATCCGCAATATCGCCACCGTTTTCGACGCCTATTTTGACAAAACAGGTGGTGGATTCTCGAAGGCGGTTTGAAGTGACGCAGTTAAGTAAACCTAAACATTTCCCATTCAATCAGGTAATTTTGGGTTAAGGACCACCTTCCGCATCGACACCTGCATTGCCCGCCTGTTTTCATCAGGTTGTGAAGATGTTTATCTGGTTCCTTGTTTTTCTGCTACCGCTCATTGGGTTTGCGGAGGGTCCGCGGGACGAGCGATACTGGGCTCAATGGCGGGGTCCACTCGATACTGGAGTGGCAACAAAAGCCGAACCTCCGGTGGAATGGAGTGAGACCAAGAATATCAAGTGGAAGATCCCTTTGTTTGGAGAAGCAACCTCATCGCCTGTAGTTTGGGACGACCGCATTTTCCTGACTACAGCTGTTTCCCATGGCGAAGAGATTGACCCGAGTGCAGGTATCCGTCCGGGAGCGCACGACAACACCTTCAAAGTGCAAAAAACGGAGTTCATTGTTTTCGCTGTTAACAGGGAGAATGGAAATATTCTTTGGCAAACCACAGTACTCGACGATGTTCCACATGAAAGCAGACACGATACGGGAAGTTACGCATCGGCTTCTCCTATCACCGACGGAGAACATATCTACGCCTTCTTCGGCTCGAATGGCTTGTATTGTCTCGATTGGGATGGAAAAGTGATTTGGGAAAAAGATCTGGGAGACATGCACACCAAGCACGGTCACGGTGAGGGTAGCTCCCCTACCCTTTATGAAGAAACGCTGGTCGTCAACTGGGACCATGAAGGCCCGTCTTTTGTGGTGGCCCTGGACAAGTTTACCGGGAAGGAACTTTGGAGAAATGAACGCGACGAACCGACGTCCTGGTCAACACCGCACGTAGTAGTGCACAATGACAACCCGCAGGTTGTGATCTCCGCCGCAAATCGCATCCGTAGTTACGATTTCGGTACCGGAAGACTGATTTGGGAATGCGGAGGTCTCTCCCATAACGTCGTGGCCGGCCCCGTCTCGGAGGACGGTTTCGTTGTTTGCGGTTCAAGCTATGAGAAACAGGCCATCCTGGGCATCTCACTCGAAGGTGCCGTAGGCGACATAACTGATACGGACAATGTTACCTGGTTCAAACGCCACGACACACCCTACGTGCCTTCTCTCCTTCTTTACCAGGGGCACGTCTACTATCTGCGTCACTATCAGGGGATCCTAACGTGCCTATATGCAAAGACGGGAGAAGAAGTTTATTCCCGCGCACGACTGCCCGGAATCGGAAGTGTCTACGCTTCACCCGTTGCGGCAGATGGCCGCATCTATCTCACCTCTCTGGAAGGAAATACCATCGTCTTCACTTCCGGTCCGAATCCGGAAGTCCTTTCCGTCAACACCCTGGACGACAGTTTCAGTGCTTCCGCCGCGCTGGTGGGAAAAGAACTGTTTCTGCGGGGCGACAATTTTCTCTACTGTATAGGGGAGGAGTAAGCTGGCTCGCAATCCAAAGGGAAATCCAAATGGATATTGGAGGGTAGAAGTAGCTGCGAAAATCCTGGGAACGCCAAGCCCCAGCTTGGCATTTTTTCAATCGATTCGCAGCTACAGCAGCTCCTTCATTTTGCAAGGTCGGTTCGAAAGTAACACGCGATACACCCTTGGCTCTAGCAGACTTCGGAGCCGGATCTAGAAACTTTCGGGAAAGCCAACTCCTGCCGCTCGGCAAACGTGAAATCGTAAATCAATCGGATACTCGAAGAAAAATCGCTGACTTATCCTCATAGTTTCAAAAAATCTAGATGTGATGAAGAACAAGACGCAGTTTGCAAGTAAGCACGGGAGCGTAGTACTCTACGTAACCAAGCGGGTTGCGAGCTGGTTCCGAGGCGAAAGCCGACAAGACCGGATCCGAAGGAGACCGGAACATCGCAGTTCTTCGTGCATGTTGATTTTAGGCTTCGATAGGGCAATTTTGTAATGTAACTTGTTGTGAGGCTATAAAGTTTAATACTAATATCCATAACACACTGATTTTAAATGAGATAAAGCCTGCTCTATCGAAGGCGTTTGAAACATTAGGGTTATCATCCGGTGGACTGATTAAATAGACACATCATGAGCAAAAGTATAACGGGCGAAAGATCGGGAGAGACAGTGAAGCGCTTTCCCCAAGCTGTTGGATCCGACTTGCCATTGGCCCTGACGGCGTTGCTCTTGATTTACCCGGTGCTCACATTCCCTCTGATTCATTTTGGTATTCACGGAAAAACGCACGCCTTCATCTTGTGGGCGGGCGCAGGCACCCAAGATCTGGGATGGATGGCCCTACTCGTTTGGTGCGCCGTCGGCGCGACCTTGTTCATGAGCGTTTGTCTGGCTGGCAGGGCACTCCTTCCACCCCAGCAAAATGCGATCCACCCGACGCGTCCTCAATTACTCCGCTTTGTATCCATGTGGGAAGCCCCCACAGTCCCGCTCCTGGCTGTGGCAGTGGGAGCATTAAGCCTGACTGATCTCGGGACGGCCAGGCTTGGATCCGGTTTCTACTCATTACTGGGGCTTAGCCTAGTTATCGCAATTAGCAGAAAATCCAAACTGACCAAATCCACTCCAGGGATTGCCAATCAGGAGATTATCCCCAATCAAACCGCCCACTATCAAAACCTGTCGGTGGTGTGGGTTTTGATTTTAACCAGTCTGCTTCTTTACCTTCCCGCCATGCTTTGCCCCATCGCCACTTTTACTTTCTATGGTGGTTCTGAAACACGGACAATTCTGGGTGGCGTGGCGAGTTTGTTCGAAGAAGGCAAACCGCTGCTGGCGATGATTGTTTTTATCGCCAGCGTAGCCATCCCGCTTCTGAAACTGGCGGGGCTCGCTTCACTGCTTCTAATCGTTCGTTATAATTGGAAAAGCCGGCAACAAACACGAATCAGGATCTACCGCATTTTAGAAAAAGCCGGCCGTTGGGCCTGGCTCGACTTATTTGTTCTGGCCATTTTAATAAGCGTTGTTGATTTCGGATCCCTCGCTTCGGTAAAAGCTGAGCCAGCCGGCGTCTACTCGTTCTGCGGAATGGTGATAGCATCCCTCTTGGCCGTAGAGTATTTTAATCACAAGTTGCTTCTAAACCCAGCCAAGGAACCACAATGAGCCATTCCGCAAACCAAGCCTCAAAGAAAAATCTTTGGATTTCATTCGGCATCTGGCTGTTGCCAGCAGCAGCTCTGGCGCTCGTCTTGTGGATGGCTTACCAATCCACAACAGGTAATGGAGAGACCATTGAAATCACCTTTGAAAACGGCCAGGGAATTATAGACGGGAGAACCGAGCTTCAGTACCGAGGCGTAAAAATCGGGCAGGTAGTCGAGGCACATCTCAACGAAGACCTTTCCCAAGTAGTCGTAGCGGTTCAATTGAATAAGGCCGCCAATCCAATCGCGGTCGAAGGGAGTAAGTTCTGGATTGCCAGGCCTGAGATCGACCTAACAGGTATTCGGGGCCTTGATACCATTCTTTCGGGAGTTTACATTCAAGTTCTACCCGGGGATGGGCCATCCTCCAGAACATTCAATGGCTTGGCAAAGCCACCAGTAATTCCCGGGGCCGAAGAGTTGTCGATTGTGTTAAAGGCCAAGCGGGCCTACTCCATACAACCCGGATCTCCGGTTTTTTTCCGCGATGTGCAGGTAGGTCAAATCAACGCCGTAGCAATTTCAGAAGACGGTGACCTGGTACAAATTGAGGCAGGGATCCAAGCGCACCACTCCCACCTGGTAAGGAGTAACTCCAGGTTCTGGAATGCGGGAGGCATTGATGTGAAAGGGAATCTACTCGGCCTGAAGATTCAAGCCGACTCACTCGAAACCATCGTTCGCGGAGGAGTGGCCTTTGCCGCACCCGAATCTGACAAAGCAGGTCCCATAGCCGAACCCGCATCTAACTTTATACTGCACGAACGAGCTGAAAAATCCTGGTTAGAATGGGGTGGTGACTTGTCACTGGAGGAAAATTAGAATGTTTCTCCACACCTTCCTCAATCTTTTGAAATTTATAACAGAAGCTTACCAGTCCTCACCCTTGGTAGCAGGTTCAAGAAACTCAGCGTCACCAAAACGCCAGGGTTCGACCGTGACCTTCATTGGATCAGTTTGACTAACTAACCAGTCATCCAACTCGGCGCGAAGTTGGAGAAGCTTGTCGGCCATTTGCGGTAACGCGGCCAGGTTGTTCAGTTCCCAAGGATCGCTGTCGAGGTCGTAGAGTTCTTCTTCGGGGCGGGTGTGATACTTGGCCACAATAGCCCCAGCGACCGGATCTTTCTCGGCGGCCCGGTCCCAGCTCCACCAATAGGCACCGGCGTCGTCTTTGCGAAAGCGGTAGGAATGGGTGCTGTGAATCCAGGTGGGCTGGAGGTTGCGGATGTATTTCCAGCGGTCTGTGCGGACGGAGCGGATAGGATATACGTTGGCGCGACCGTCGTTGTCGTGGATGGTGAAGATACGGTCGCGATGTGAGGCTTCTGGATTGCTCAAAACCTTGGCGAAGGAACGGCCGTCGATTCCGGGATCGGTTTTGCCACCAGCAATATCAATAAGGGTGGGAAGAATATCGATCCAGGAGACCATGGCATCCGTTTGCGTTCCCGCCTTGATGTGTCCCGGCCAGGATACAAGAAACGGCACCTGGATTCCCGCATCATAAAGATTCCATTTAGCAAACGGCCATTGCGATCCGTGATCGGATGACATAATGGTAAGCAGGTTTTTGTTGAGGTACTTCGCCGCGAGCTCTCTTACATAACCATACTCTGTATCCGAAATCTCGATATCGGTGTAGTATCGAGCCCTAAACTCTCTGGTCTGGGGAGTATCGATGTGGTTGGGTGGTAGGCGGAGTTTATCCGGATCGTAACCGTCATTCGCCGGCCAAGGAACATGAGGCGACCGTGATCCAAAGAAGAGGCAAAGCGGTTTGCTTGAATCCCGCTGCTTCAGCCAGGTCTCTATTGTCTCCCGATCATATTTGGCATTGATGTAATCAAATCCGTGACGGTCGGAATCCTTACCGTGAGCGACCTTTCCGAAAGCAGCAATTTCATACCCCAATGCGTGCAGCAGGGGAGGCAGCGATGGGATGTTCTCTCTTTTGTAAGTGTGGTTTGCCATAGCGCCATTCCGTGCTGGCATCAGTCCGGTAAGCATCGCTGCCCGACTTGGTGCACACGCTGGAGACGCAGTAAAGGCACGATTAAACCGCATCCCCTCATCAGCCAGTTTTTGAAAGTTGGGAGTCCGGACATCTTCCGCGCCGTAAGGGGTGATGTCGAACTGGCTCAAGTCATCGTCAGTGAAAATAAGAAAATCGGGCTGGTCCGCTAATAACGACCAAGAAAACAAACCAAGAGCTATTACCGGGATCTTGAAATATAACATCGTATGAAAAGAATAATTTAATTCAGAACTACGAAAAGCGCGAAAGGCCGCGAAACACGTAAACGAACCAGAATCCGCTACAACAACCTTTTCGCGTACTTTCGCGCTTTTCGTAGTTTAATTTCTACTTATAGCAATCCGCCTTTATCTATCGATCTTTTTAAGCTTCAATTTTATCAGGCAATGTTTAGAACTATAAATCTTTCCCAAGATACCCTATGATAGATAATACCCTAAATCGTCGTCAGTTTTTGCGGGCAGTAGGCGTTTCACTCGCCCTACCTTCCCTCGCTTCATTGCCTAAGCTGTCTGCGGCGAGTGGCATCGCCAACCAAGCAGCCAAGGCCAAGCGCCTGGTTTGCATTGGGGCAAACCTAGGACTACATGCCCCCGCTTTATTCCCCAAAGAAACCGGGAGCGAGTATACGGTTACTCCGCTGCTCAAGGATCTCGTTCGCCATAAAGATAAGCTCTCGATTTTTTCAGGTCTCGATCACCGTGCACCCAATGGGCACAAGAACTGGGACAACTATTTGAGCGGACGAAACGCGGGAGATGTGACTCTCGATCAGATTGCCGCCAAAAAGATAGGTGCTCACACCCGTTTCGAATCGCTCCAAATAAGTGCTGGAAGAGGGAGTAATCAGCAAAAGATGGTCTTTAATGAGCAGGGCATCCCTTTGCCCATGATGGAACGACCCAGTGTTGTTTATCAAACGCTGTTCGGACTTCCAGCAGATGTGGACCGCACCGAATACTTGTTGAAGACTGGAAACAGCTCGCTCGATAAAGTGACCAGTGAAGCAAAGCAGTTGCAGAATCGAGTAAGTAACGAAGACAAAAGTAAACTGGAGGAGTACTTTTCCTCTGTACGCGATCTTGAAAAACGGATGGCTCGTCAGCTCAAGGGATTACACGAACCGAGACCCGAAGTTGATTACCAACTACCTGCCTTCGACCCGATAGCTCCCACCCTGATGCTGGAAAACCAGGCGCTCATGTATGATCTGATAGCGCTCGCTCTGGAGACAGATTCGACACGTGTCATTACCATGATGCTGCCAGGCTTGGGACAGGTTTTCACCATCAATGGAGAAATGTTGTCCGCTGGCTATCACGCGCTTTCCCACCACAGAAATGACTCCAACATGATCAAGGACCTGATTAAGATTGAGGAACAGCATATGAAGCTGCTGGCCGGTTTCATTGGTCAACTGAAGACCAAGACGGATACTGAAGGAAATCCCCTCATCGATTCCACGCTTGTTATTTGGGGCGCAGGCATGGGTGATGCGAGCCGCCACTCTAACGCCAACCTGCCTATCCTCCTGGCCGGCGGCGGCCTCAAGCATGGAAGTCATCATGCCTTTGACAGGGATGCTCCCAACGCTCCCTTGCTCGGCGATCTTTACATTACTATGTTGCAGCAGCTTGGCCTTGAAACGGACCGTTTCTCGAATGCCAAACACAACATGAACCAGTACTTGGTCTAGCCTGCAATTCTCACCGGATTGGCTCAAACAAAGTTAAAACAAGGGAAAAAGGATTTATGGGAAATGTATGCAAATTGAAGTCTGTTGATATGTTTCAGTCTCCTTCGCATCTGACCTTGTCATCGATTCTTTTTTCGGAACGAATTGAGCCCATCCTTGGACCGACATGCCGGTTGTTTCTTCTTCCTGGCTCGGTTACGCACCGATGTGCGCGCCCTCACCAATCAGTCGTCAAGCCCGACATCTCAATTCCATGAGAAATGCAGGCAAAGAGACAAAGACATGGCGTCATTAAAAATGAGAAGTGTCGCATTTTGTACGACTGGATGCTTTCTGATCTTTGGGCCGTTAGTGGCAAAGACAGAGCCCATCCCCGAACGCCCGTTTCAGATCCTGGATAATTACTGTCTCGGTTGCCACGATGAGGTAGAGTTTAAGGGAGAAATTAATCTGGATACTCAAACCATCGATTGGAACGATTCAGAAGAGATCCACCTCTGGGAGCGCGTCATCAAAATGGTCGAGAAGGGTGAAATGCCGCCCAAGAAAAAGAAACAGCCCACACAGGCTGAACGCAATGATCTGGCGGCATGGTTGGATACAAACCTGTCCCAGCATCAACCCATAGGCGGCTCCGAGATTCGCCGTCTGAATCGACGAGAATACCAACACACCATCAGCCAATTGTTTGGAATCCATTTTGAACTCCCGAATGGCTTTCCTCAGGATAACGAGGCCCATGGATTCGATAATCAGGCAGAAGCCCTAACCCTGTCAGGGGCATTGATGGAAAGTTACTCAACGGTTGCCACCGACTTGGCTGAAAAGCTGTTCCCGCCTTTGAAAAAAGAAGTCCCCGCCAACACCTTTGATATCCCGGCTCAAGATTTTACTTACGCTTACTCCTCAGGCCTGCTGGTCGATGGAGCCATGCGCTTGGTCAGCAGCACCGAAACTTTGGGCCACGGCTCGACATGGCCCACTCATTACGAAGCTCCAGCAACAGGGACATACAAAATAACACTGAACCTATCCTCCCTGAACCCTTGGGACGGAGTTCCGGTAGTGGCCGATATCTATGCGGTAGTCGCAACTGAGGCATCTCAAGAAAACATCAACCAACTCCGGAAACTTGCGAGCTACGAAATAACTGAGAGTAGCGGACAGGCTTTTGAAACGGAAGTGGTTCTCGAAAAAGGAGAGACCATCGCGTTCCACTATCCGACGGCGGTGATCAAGGAGGATTCTGAAAAATTAAAGTCGTTTCTCTACCCTCTTTTTGAACGAGAGCCAGCCTTAGCGGCGGCCTATAGAAAAGTGGGTGGTCCAGTGTCGCGCGGTCGGTCAGGCCTGGATCATTTGTACGAGCTGATAAAGTTAGGCGAGTTGCCAACACCTCCCGAAGGAGAGGAACTGGACGCGTTGATAGAGAAAATTGTTAAAGACCAACGCATGATCGCTGAAACCTTCTCCTATAAATTGTTTGAGGAAGGCCCGGCACTGGAGATCAGGCATGCGACCATTACCGGTCCATTGACTTTAACCGACACCGAGGAGGAATTGTACTGGCAAGAGCGAGCGGCTCATTTAATGGGCAATGCATTCGTGAAAGACGAGGAATCTGATATCCGCGCATTCCTGAAACAATTTCTCACCGCAGCCTTTCGCCGCCCTGCAAGTAATCAAATCGTGGAGGAATACCTGAGCCTGGTGCTTAATGAAAAGAATACGAGCGGACGCATGGAAGATGGCTATCACCTCGCAATCCGAACTGCGCTAACCTCCCCTTACTTCCTCTACCGAGGTTTCGATGACGGGCAATTGGATGGGTTCGATCTGGCTACACGGTTGTCCTACTTCCTCACTTCTCGACCGCCGGACAAAGCATTGATTAAAGCAGCCGAGGATGGTTCGTTGTCGGAGACAGATGTGCTTACGGAGCAGACCAGGCGACTTATGGCTTCCTCCCAATCCAATACGTTTGTTGATAGCTTTCTCGGCCAATGGCTGGATTTGGACGAATTGGAAAACCTGGTGCCCGATGCCAACCTTTTCGAAAGCCCCAAAGACTTCAAATACACCGACACCGAAAAGGAAGCTTACATTCAGGAAGCTCATATGGTCTTTAAAGAGATTCTGGAAGAGAACCGACCTCTCGAGGATTTTATTGATCCGGATTTCACCTACACCACAGGAGCCGTTGCTCGCTATATTTATGGACTTCCGGAATTCAATAAAAGTAAGAAGAACGACAATAAGAAGATGGTGCGTGTCGCTCTGGAGCAAGGAGGACGATTTGGCGGACTTCTCGGAATGGCTGGCGTAATGACCGCAACAGCCAATGGCGTTGATACTCAGCCTGTACTTCGCGGTGTATGGGTATTGGAAAATATCCTGGGCGACCCGCCCCCTCCACCCCCTAATGCTGTTCCGGCTCTGACCCCGGGCAGCGGCGATGCAGTTTCACCTCGCGACATATTAGCGGCTCATATGGCTGAAGAATCTTGCGCAGGTTGCCATAAGAAGATCGATCCCGTAGGTTTTGTTTTGGAATCATTCGACCCTGTTGGCCGATGGCGAACGGAATACCCTTCCCAAAGAACATCCAATAAAAAGGAGAAGGCAATCGGACTACCCGTTGAAACAGACGGCAGGTTAACCGACGGAACCGTCCTAAACGATATCACCGATCTGAAGGCCTATCTGAGGAATGACATCACTCCCTTCGCGGAATGTATCTCGGAGAAACTGCTGACCTATGCCACGGGCCGAGAAATGAATTACAGCGACCGGAAACTGATTCGCGAATTGGTTAGGGAGAACCTGGATAGACAAGGTGGCTTTCAGGATCTGTTTGTGGCCCTGGTGAATTCCGAAAGTTTTAGGACCAAGTAGGTTCGTTTTTTTCGATCTATTTTAAATTTTGTAGGAGCGGGTTTATCCCGCGATCACTTTGTAGCTCTTCGAACAATCGGGGCGTAAAGCCCCTCCTACAGCTAGAAGCCTGCTATACCGGTTTATCGGTTCCCTCGATCTCCTGCTTCAATTGAAGGACGGAAATCCCCTTTTCTGAGGCAACCTTTTGCAGGTCATCGTACTCCACTTTTGTACGAGTCTTTCCAGATGGAGTCGTTGCTTGCTTGGCCTTGATTGTTCCATATTTGGTTTCTAAAGACACCGCCTCTCGATCGAGTTCTTTCCGTTCAACCGAGTAGAAGCGAACTCCGATGGTTGTCGTGTTCTCCAGAATGAAATCACAAACCGACTCACGGTTCTCGTCCGAAGTCAAAGCGGAGAGTTTGAGCCCCGGACGGCCTTTTTTCATGGTCACGGGGGAAAGCGTAAAGTCTACAGCTCCGGCTTTCAATAAACCGGTTTGGAAAAAATCGCCCAGCAATTCGGGTGAACAGTCATCCAAATTGGTCTCCACTACGCAGAGCGTCTTTTTCGATTGAGTCACCTCGGACACTAAAGACACACGAACCACGTTGGGACCGATAAAGTTTTTCTGACCCGGTCCATAGGCGATTTTGGAAACATTGAGGGTCGGAGTTGAAAATTCGGGTTTCAAGTAGCGGAGGATGGCGGCACCGGTTGGCGTCACGCGCTCGCCTTCTTCGGTGCCTTTGTAAGTTGGCATACCTGCTAGAAGCAAGGCCGTGGCCGGGGCCGGAACTGGAAGCAGGCCATGTTGCGTCTTCACCATTCCGAATCCCACGCAAATCGGATCGGCGAATGTTTTTTCAACACCGAGCTTATCGAGAAGCACCGCGCAACCGACAATGTCGATAATCGAGTCAACGCCACTGATCTCGTGAAAGTGAATTTTTTCGATCGGAATATCGTGCACACTCGACTCAGCCTCGCCGATCAGTTGGAAAATGCCTTTGGCTATCTCTTTCGCTCCATCGGAAATGTGTCCGTGGTCAATCAGGTGCAGAATATCACTCAAGTGTCGGCCATGGCTGTGATTGTGAGAGTGTCCGTGATCATGGTCGTGCGAGTGGTCGTGACTATGCCCATGGTCGTGATCGTGAGAATGATCATGCCCGTGACTGTGCTCGTCGTCGTGCGAATGGTGGTGTGTTTCCTTCCCCTCATTCAAGTCGATTACTTTGACATGCTTGCAAACGATTCCATTCTTCTCGACTTCGTTGATCTCGATCTTGCCATCGTGCAAATGGAGCTTATCGGGCAAAGCCTTGATTTCGTCATACCCGTCGGTCAATCCACACAGGGCACCGAGTAACATGTCGCCAGCCAAGCCGGAAAATGGTTCTACATAAAGAGTACTCATGAACGGGAACGTAACAGTTGAATGATGCGGTAGGCCGCCATGGCTGCACCATAACCGTTGTCGATGTTGGTGACTGTGATTCCATTCGCGCAACTGGAAAGCATCGCATGTAGCGCAGAATGCCCTCCTTGGGCCACACCATAACCGATACTCGTTGGAACGGCGATAATGGGCTGTTTCAACAAACCTCCCACCACACTAGGTAACGCTCCCTCAAATCCAGCAACCACAATAAGGACTTTGAATTTTTTGAGATCATCCAGGCGATTGAGCAGGCGGTGAAGACCCGCCACACCGACGTCGTTGATACAGACCGCAGACTCCTCCAGAAGATTTAGCGTATAGAGCGCTTCATTCACCGCATAGAGATCAGAGCTGCCTGCACAAAGAATTCCTACCTTGGCGTTGGCTTCGTCGAGCTGGTTTTTCTTCAAAAGAAAGGAGCCGGAAAGCGGATCGAAGAAAGCGTTGGGAAATGTTTTTAGAAGCGCTATGCCCTTCTCCGGTTGCAAACGAGAAGCCAGAGCATTTTTGCCCGCCTGCTCGTAGTCCCCCAAAATCTTCGTCAGCAGCTCAACCGATTTGGTTTGACCGTAAACGACTTCCGGGAAACCGAGGCGGCTTTCCCGGTCCATATCCAGATTGTATTCATCCATGAGTTGCGATCGCGCGATTCAATTTTCCACTAACCAATCCTTCGGTATCGATGGTCGCGGTTTCAAAGCCAATTTCATTGAAGGCTTGTTGAATCTGAGTTTTGAAAGGAAGCAGTTGATTGAGAAGATCGGAAGGCACTTCGATACGTGCCTCTGACCCAAAGTGTCGGACGCGGACTTCGTCGAAACCCAATTGATTGAGCATCGTCTCAGCGGCTTCGATCTGGCGAAGTTTTTCTTCCGTTACTTCCTGTCCATAAGGGATACGGGAGCTGAGGCAGGGACTGGCAGGTTTGTCCCACACAGGAAGCTCAAAGTACTTGGCCAGGAGCCGGACGTCTTTCTTGGTGATTCCACAATCGGACAAGGGAGAATAGACACCGTGATTGTTAGCGGCCTGCAACCCGGGACGGTAGTCGCCATGGTCATCTAAATTGGTGCCGTTTAGCACATAGTACTCCGGATATTCCGGACGTATATCCTCCAAGGTCCGATACAGGGTATCTTTGCAAAAGAAACAACGGTTGCTGGGATTGCTCGCGTAGTTGGGATTATTCAACTCGCCGGTGTTTATAATCCGGAGCTGGATACCAAACTGGTCGCAAAAATCGGTGGCCACTTTCAGGTCTCTTCGCTTCAGGCTGGGAGAATCTGCAATGACGCCGATTCCCTTTTCACCAAGAAACTTGTGGGAGAGAAACAGGACCAATGCGGAGTCGACGCCTCCGGAAAAGGCGGTAAGTGTTCCTTCAACTGGGTTAAACCAGGCTTTTAACCTGCCCAGCAACTCCTCAATGTGGGGCATAAAACTATTTCAGGCAAATACGCTGAATCAGGTATCGTCCGCCAAAGGCCAAACCAATTGCGGCGGCTATCATCCAAGTAGTCAGAAAGCCGTTTTCACCATGCGGATGCATGTGAACTATGTTAGCGGAATGACCCATTGCAGTATGAGCGAGGGAAAGAAAAAGGAAGATGCCGGTGCTGATAGTTTTTTTCATAAAAATAGGTGGAAATGAATGAACTGGGGATAAAGTCGATTTCTAGCCAAAGAGCCTAAAGAAAGCTTGGAAAAGATTTGAACCATAGGAGCTTCACTTGGCAACGATAGATTAATCGGTAAATTAATCAAAATCGTCACGATGCGAGATTGTAGAACGTAATCTAAGCTGTTAGGTCATCAGGCTTATTTAATCATCAGTTCTATGAAAAAATCTACCCTTCTCTTTTTTGCTCTTTGGTCACTGGCGGGTGTCGCCTCTCAAATCATAGCTCAGAACCGTCCGAATTTTGTGTTTTTCATCACGGATGATATCTCGGCAGAAGATATTGGTGCCTACGGAAACACTTTCGTCAAGACACCGAATCTCGACCGCATCGCTTCCGAAGGCCTGGTATTTGATAACGCTTACCTGACAACAAGCAGCTGTAGTCCGAGCCGTTGCAGCATCATTACGGGACGCTACCCCCACAACACCGGCGCGCCGGAACTTCACCTCGTCTTGCCGGAAGATCAGGTAACAGTGGCACAAAAATTGAGAGACGCTGGTTACTACACTTTGATTTCCGGGAAAAACCACATGAATGACCCCGAGAAAATTGGGTTCGTCAAGGACAGCGATGGCGGACACCCGTCTGGAAGCGAAGACTGGGTCCAGCTGCTCAGCGAACGCCCCAAGGATAAACCGTTTTTTGCCTGGTTCGGCTCTCACGACGCGCACCGGGATTGGCAATTGGATGAATTTTCGCCCGCCTACGATCCGGATGACATCGTGGTACCTCCCTATCTGTATGACGGTCCGGAAACCCGAAAGGATCTGGCCGAGTATTTCAGTGAAGTCAGCCGGTCCGATTATTATGCAGGTAAGCTGGTCGAGGAGTTGAAACGTCAGGGGGTAGCGGACAACACTTACTTCGTCTATACCGCAGACAACGGCAGGCCATTTCCTCGCTGCAAAACACGCCTGTATGACAGCGGTGTTAAAACGCCTCTCATTATCTGGAGTCCGGGTAACATCAACCCGGGTCGCACAGAAGCGCTGGTAAGCTCCATTGATTTTTCCTCTACCTTCATGGATCTGGCCGGCGTAAAGGCAGGTCCGACTTTTCTGGGCGTGAGCCTTGCCCCCATCCTGAAGAACCCCAAAACCAAGGTGCGAGATTATGTGTTTTCCGAGCACAACTGGCATGTCTACGCCGCCCACGAAAGGGCCGTGCGTTTCGGTGATTGGCTCTACATTCGCAATGCTTTCAATAACAAAGCCGCTCTGAGCACAGAGAGTGACGACTCCAAATTCCCAGCCGCTCTTGAACTCTGGGAAAAATACCGGGCCGGAGAAACCTTACCCTGGCAAGAGGACGTGCCATTGGCGCCGCGTCCGCAAGTTGAACTCTACAACGTGAAAGCGGATAAGCACCAAATGATCAATTTGGCAGGAAACCGGGAATTCAAAGCCATTGAAAGAAAGCTGGCAGAAGCGCTGAGCCAATGGTCCCGGGAAACCGGCGACACCATTCCGGAAAACCCGTCACCCGACCGCGGTCCAAAACGCCCCCAAGGCGGTGACAAGCGCGGAGAACTTCCCGGCGAAGCTACCGGGGCTGCCAAGATCAATAACCCCGGACCGGTTCTGGATGATTTTTCCAATAAGCCGCAGGGGTAAAAACGCTGCTTGTAATCCGATCTATTTCGAAGGTTAAGTCAGACGGACCGCTCGGCGATCGGTCTCTACCCTGATTCAGCCACCAGGGTTGCAATACAACTTGTGCAGCAGCCCAATGATTTCCAGGACGTCTTCCTTGGCGATACGGTAATAAACGTTCAAGCCATCCTTCCGACTTTCGACGTAACCTTGGTCCTTTAGCTTTTTCAAATGTTGGGACAAGGCGGACTGACTCAGGTCCAGTTGCTCATTCAATTGGCCTACTGACATTTCTTCTTCTTGAGAAAGCATGCAAAGGATGAATAGGCGTTGCTCGTTAGCTAAGGCACTAAGTGTCTGAAGCGCTTTCCCCATGTCTTCAGGATTTGGCAGCGTGCCGGTTTGATTGGCGGAACTTTCGGGCATAAATATATTAGATAACTCTAATTTAGCGTTGACTATATTAGAGTTATCTAATTTGTTTACTCCAAAATCAACCCAAAAATATTATGAATATAGATCGCGCTGTTTTAGTATGGGCCGGATTTGTGGTCCTGGTTAGTTTAGCTCTTGGAATCTGGGTCCATCCCTACTGGCATTTCCTGACTGCATTTGCCGGGTTTAATATGATCCAATCGGCATTCACAGGTTTCTGTCCCGCCGCAATGGCCTTCCGGGCGATGGGCTTCAAAGGCGGATGTGCCTTTGAGAACAAAAAGGGAGAGTAATCATGGCCTCAATCGCTGAAACAGGATTAAAACATCCACGAATGGTTGTATGGCTGAGCGCCGGCCTAACGGTGCTCATGCTCCTGCTTGCAGCATTGCCCACCATCTGGCCGGAAGTATTTGCCCCGTTACCAGGTGTAAAAGTCGATACGGATCCGGAAAACATGCTGGCCTCCGATAATCCCCATCGAATGCTCCATCGGGAGAAAAAGGCGGAATTCGCTCTCTATGACCAAATCGTCCTGGGAGTCGTCAACGAACAACATGAAGCCGGAGTGTTTAACATAAATACCCTGGCGAATGTGTTCGAGTTAACAGAGTTCGCCAAGACTCTGGACGGGGTCATCGCTTATGAGATTCTTTCTCCCTCGACACTCGACAATATCGAACAAGGTGGAATCGGCACGGTGTCGTTTGATTGGTTAATGGAGAAACCTCCCGAAACGGAAGAGGAAGCCCATCAACTAAGAGATGCCATGCTCAACCTTCCTTTGATGAAAGGATCGTTAATTGATGAGGCGGGAAAATCGCTATTGCTATTCATCCCGCTCGAATCGAAAGACAGGAGTCACGAAGTGTCTGCAGCCCTTTTGGATAAGATTGAGAGCCTCGAGTCCGCCGGTGAAGTCTACCACATAACAGGTCTTCCCGTAGCGAACGATACGTTCGGCGTTCAAATGTTTATCCAGATGGGTATATCCGCACCCATGGCGATGGCGCTTATTTTTGTGTTAATGTGGTTCTTCTTTAAACGTCTGACTCTGATCATCTCACCTATGATCGTGGCGATGATGTCGGTGATCGTTACCATGGCCGCCCTAGTGTTGAGTGGGAATACGATTCACATCATGAGTTCGATGATCCCGATCTTCATAATGCCTATCGCGGTGTTGGATGCGGTGCATATCCTGTCGGAGTTCTACGACCGGTACCCGGAATTCAAAGACAAAAAGAAAACCGCAAGTGCCGTTATTAAAACGTTGTGGCGACCCATGCTGTTTACCTCCTTGACAACCACCGCGGGATTTGGATCTCTAGCGTTGGCCCCGATTCCTCCAGTGCAGGTGTTTGGCATTTTTGTGGCGTTAGGAGTGATGCTGGCCTGGCTTTTCACGATCGTCTTTATTCCGGCTTACATTGCTTTACTTCCTGAGAAGTCGTTACAAAATTTTGGGTACGCACCAACATCAGGTGTTGAGGGAAAGCCTCACACAGGAGGTATCCTTTCGAACATCGCGAAATTTACAGGATCCAAACCCAAGCTAATCGTGTCAGCTACTCTCGTACTATTGGCGATCTCCGGTTATGGAATCAGCCAAATAGTTATTAACGACAACCCGGTTAAATGGTTCGAGCCAAACCATCGGATACGCATCGCCGACTCCGTCCTCAATGAACGGTTTGCTGGCACCTATCCTGCATACATCTCCCTGGAATCTTCCACGGAGGAGGCATTCAAGGATCCGGAAGTTCTGCGCCACATAGATCAATTACAAGTCCACCTGGAAACCCTTTCGAACGTGGGTAAAACCAGCTCTATAACCGGAGTCGTCAAAACGGTTTACCGCGAGCTTCTGGAAGGGAATCCCGAATATTACAGAATACCGGACTCAAGTCGCGGGGTAGCACAAACGTTGCTGACCTACGAAGGCAGTCACCGGCCGGACGACCTCTGGCATTTTATAACTCCCGACTATCAAAAGGCAGTCATATGGGTTCAGCTGAACAGTGGAGATAATAGAGAAATGAATGCCGTAGTCGACGAAGTCGAAGCTTACCTGGCTGAAAACCCTTTCCCGGGAACAGTGAAAGCAGACTGGTTTGGATTAACCTATATCAACGTGATCTGGCAGGATGAAATGGTGGCAGGGATGTTGAGTGCCCTACTTTCCAGCTTTGTCATCGTCCTCATTTTGATGTCCGTCCTATTTCGGTCCATTTCATGGGGATTGTTGTCCATGATCCCTCTGACAATTACGATCAGCCTAATCTACGGCATGATTGGCATCGTTGGAAAACCGTACGACATGCCGGTCGCTGTATTGTCCTCGTTAAGCCTCGGACTGGCGGTGGATTACGCGATTCACTTTCTGGCACGGAGTCAGGAACTGCGGAAAAAATACTCCACCTGGGCTGAAACGTTGCAGATCATGTTTGGAGAACCCGCCAGAGCAATTGTGCGCAACCTGATTGTGATTGGTGTAGGATTTTCGCCTCTCTTACTTGCACCCCTGGTTCCGTATAAAACGGTTGGTGTACTCATCTCCGCGATTCTGATCATAGCGGGAGTGGCCACCCTTCTGATCCTCCCAGCCTTACAAACGCTATTTCAAAAGCATCTTTTCAAGAAATCACTTTAACTCCTGTAAAATAATGAAAGCGCTAACACTCATTTTAACCACACTGTTGCTCGGCGCATTCACGCTAAGCGGTGAGGAAACTCCCAGTGCTCAAGACATCGCTAACAAAGCGGCAACCGCTGCCTATTATCAGGGTAAGGATGGAGGGGCTCTGGTATCCATGACCATCACTGACGCTCGCGGTCGGGAAAGAAGCCGGGAATTGGTTATCCTCCGTCGCGATGTCGGTGAGGACCTCGGCGACCAGCAGTTCTATGTTTACTTCAAGGCTCCGGCAGATGTAAGCGAAACGGCATTCCTCGTTTGGAAACATCCACAAGCAAGTGATGACCGTTGGCTATATCTACCGGCGTTGGATCTGGTCAGGAGAATTGCAGCGAGTGACGAACGAACCAGCTTCGTCGGATCTCATTTCTTTTATGAAGATGTTTCGGGGCGATCACCTGTGGAAGACAATCATGAGCTGGTTGCGGTGACCGAACACTATTTCGAATTGAAGAGCACTCCCAAAGACTCGAGTTCCGTTGAGTTCACCTACTTCAAAAGCTGGATTCACAAGCCAACCGGAATCGCGGTGAAAACGGAGTTCTATAATTCCAAGAACGAAGTGTACCGCATGTATGAAGCGCTGGGCGTTGAAACCATCGATGGTCATCCCACCGTAATCCAGGCCAAAATGACGGACAATGATCGTGGAGGATCGACCGTGCTAAAATATTCGAATATCGCCTACGACAGAGGGCTTGAAGAGAGCATGTTTGCAGAACGGTATTTACGGAATCCGCCGATGGAATTCCTGGAGTTTTAGTTTACACAAATGAAATGCGGTCAGATAGAAATGACGGCACTACGAGGACGCACTTGCCCTACCTTATCACTCAATAGAGGTAGGGCCATAGCATCCCTGCTATGCCGCCTGAGTATTCCAAAGACACGATCCACTCACATACAAACGATATTGATGCGCTACCTGAAATATTGTGCCACGATCCTGTTGCCAGGGAGTATTCTGTTCGCCCAGCCAGCTTTGCCTCCCGGATTGGGAGATCCACCCTTACCTTCTGGCTTAAAGGAAGAAGCCTCAGAATCGCCTGAACTACCTCCGGGGTTGAGGTTACCGTCGAAACCTGAAAACGATGATTCAATTGGGAAGACAAAACCTTCAATAAACATAAGCGGATCGCTAGAAATGAGGGCAGGAGCTCGCCTTCAAAAAGATCCAGTCTCGGATATTGGAACCTTGGGTGAAGTAAGATTGCAGCTTCAGAATCGAGGTAGCATGGGCGATTGGAATTATCGACTGACCAGCGATCTTCTCTACGACTCCGAGGCTGAAAGCCAGAGTATCGATTTCCGCAGCGGGACAGGCTGGTTGGACCTGCGTGAAGCAACTCTCGGTGGACAGTTAAATGATCATCTCGATTTGAAGCTGGGCCGCCAAACCGTTACATGGGGAACCGGGGACCTGCTCTTTATAAATGACCTGTTCCCAAAAGACTGGCAGTCTTTCCTGCTAGGCCGAGATGAGGAATACTTGAAGGCACCTGGCAACTCCGCCCGCATCAATTTCTTTTCCGATGTGATCAATCTGGATGCGGTCGTGTCGCCGCGCTTTGATCCCGACCGTTTCATTACCGGTGAAAGACTTTCTTATTTTGATTCAGGTTCTGGTGAGCTGGTTGGACAGAATGCTATAGTGAATCCAACATTTGCGACGGGTAGTGAATTTGCCTTACGTGCCCATCGATTGATCGGAAACGCAGAAGTCGCGCTATACTTCTACGACGGCTACTGGAAAAGCCCGGCTGGTCAAACCATGGATGGGATCCCCACCTTTCCAAAACTTCAAGTGACCGGAGCCAGCTGGCGCCAACCAAGCCTGGGCGGAATCGCGTATTCAGAAATAGGGCACTACACAAGTAAGGAGGATCACAACGGAACGAATTCGCTAATCCGGAATTCTGAAACACGCTGGCTACTTGGCTACGAGCGCGAGCTCGGGCAGGATCTGACCGGGTCCTTTCAATACTATGCCGAACAACGATCTGGTCACAGTGCATTTGTTTCTCAACTGCCGGATGGAGCGACCGCCCCGGACCGCACGCGCCATTTGTTGACCATGCGTCTGACAAAATTTGCGATGATGCAAAATCTCCAGCTATCCCTCTTTACCTTTTGGTCTCCCAGCGATCGAGACGGTTACCTCCGTCCTAACATACTCTATAAAATCGACGACAACTGGTCAATAGGTGGTGGAGCGAATTTGTTTTTTGGTAAAGAGCAATCCACCTTCTTTGGTCAGTTTGAGAACAACACCAACGGGTATTTGTTCGGCAGATATGGGTTTTAAGGATGAACCCACAGAAAGCGCAAAAGGCTCTCTTTCGCGTAAAGTCCATGCTCTCACGAGGCATGGCTACCATATTCAGTTCTGGCCGGAAGGCAGTTCTCCTCCTTCGATCACCTCGATGTCGCCCATTTCCACTTTGGAATCATCAGTGGCGCGTTTGGAAATGAGGCCCTTCATATTCTTGCCGAAGTAATCACCGGCCACGTGATTCAATTCCTGTATCGCTTGGTCAAACGGTTGGCCGATGGTACGGATGCTGTAACGGGTGCTCCAGTGAATTTTCTTTTCTCCCTGTCTGAGGAGCGGAAGGTCAAAGGCCGTTAAGATTATAAAGTAGCGGCCCTCACGGGCTAGCTCTCTTTGCACATAGGCTTCATAATCCGTTACCTTGGAACTGAAAATATCGTCCATCCCTACTAACTTGGCCCTGGCGTAACGTTCCTTTAACATTCGGCGCTGTTCAGGAAGAACGGAACGTAAGAAGTCGGGCGTAGGTACCTTTGAAAGGTCAGAATCGAAGATTCCGCCCTCAGGTTCACCATAAGCGGAGGAGAAGTCATCGATTGCGTAGACACCGGAGTCGATGCCGTCCTCCACATAGTTGGTAGCCCCGTAGCGAACCATTATTAGCAAATCGCCCTTATCCGAATCGTCTTCCGAATAGAAATTTTGCCGCTTTAGGTTTTGGGCCAGGTGCTCGGCAAGAAACAGGAAATCCATGTTTTCCATACTCTCATCTGCCACATTTCCGCCAAAGTACCGACCTTTAAGCAGGTGATAGCTCTGAAATTTTTTGGCATCATTACGCGAGCGATCCAGCAGGAATTCCTCTTTTGCTTCTGCCCTGACAGCCACACGGTTTGCCTTTCCGTGAACACAGCCACAAAGCATAAGAATGCATCCAACGGCCAAAATGACGGAGGTTGAAAGTAATCGCTTATTTACGTTTCGCCTGAGCATCAGCATTGCTTCCATCAAGAAATCGGAGAAAACCTAGCTTTTCAGGCTTGAAGGGTCAAATGGGAAAGATGCGCCCATTCCCCGCGTTTAGTTCGCCGGTTCAGGGTCATCATCTGAAATGACTTCGATGTCGCCCATCTGCACTTCGAATTCATCTGAAGCACGTCTGTTCTGCATCCCCTTCATATTCATACCGAAAAAGTGGCTGGCCACCGTGTTCAGCTCGGCAATGGCTTCATCAAACGGTTGTCCGATGGCCCGCATGCTGTAACGCGTAGTCCACATCACCTTCTTCTCACCCTTTCGGTAGGAAGGAAGATCGAAGGCAATTAAGTAGATAAAATAGCGTTCCTCATTCACCATGTCCTCGAACTCGAAAACCTGTTGGGTGGTAGCGCTGTCGTTGAACAACTCTTCCATTCCAAGCAATTTCGCTTTGTAGATCTTATCCATTTGTCCAGCTTCGTTCATGGCCTGAATGTTTTCAAAATCGGCAGCAAAGGCGTCTGCGGCTTCAAACTCATCTAGGCCTTCTTCGCTGGAGACACCAAATCCCAGGTCATCCAGAGAATCGATCCCCATCAGTTCCTGATAATCTGCGTCGTAATCAGTAGCTCCATAGTTGATAACAATCAACAAATCACCCTTATCGTCATCGGGCTCGGAATAAAAACCCTGACGCTTTAAATTTGCGGCGAGGTTTTCGGCAATATCCATAAAGGTGACACCATCCATGCTTTTGTCAGCCGTGTTTCCGCCGAAGTACTTCCCTTGTGTGACATGATAGGTCTGAATCTTTTTGGATCCGCTACCAGCCCTAGTTTTAGAAAATTCAGGAGTGGCGATGGACTTAACTGCAACGCGGTTTTCTTTTGCCGAAGCCCACACAGCGCTGACAATCAGTAAGCAGGCTCCCACGATGAAAGTTTTCTTAAAATGAGCTATCATGACGTTCTTTATGGATTTAAAGCGTTTGGGCGATAACGTGAAAACGGCTGAATAGGTTACGACCAGGGGAAAGGACAACGGGGTTTAAATTGACTATTTTTTTGAAGCAATACTCGATTCGGCCGCAATTTTGGAGGAATTTAAATTCGAGAGCTATGCGGGATTTAATTAGTTGAAATATTTATTACTTCAACCTCTCCAAGCTTCACATCTGAATCGTCGGTTGAGCGCTTTAGATTCACTCCTTTACGATTTTGACCAAAATATTCACCAGCCACAAAATTCATCTCGGCGATGGACTGACCAAAGTTCTTGCCCTTGGCACTCATGCTGTAACGAGTTGACCACAATAGCTTTTTCTCTCCCTTTCGGTAGGCGGGTAAATCGAATGCCTGCATAACAATAAAAAAGCGCTCCTGCTCGAGAATCTGCCGCATTTCATGGACTTGCATGTCCGTCGCGGACGAAGAGAAGAGCTCTTCCATCCCTAGCAAACGGGCCTTGTGACCCAACGCTTGGGCTGCGCCATCATTGACCGACTGCATATCGAACAGCTGGCTCTGAAATGCTTCCCGAAAAGAAGCTTCAAACAATGGATCATTGCTTTCAACCGCTCCGTAACCGAAATCATCTATGGAATCTATGGAATTTAGCTCCATATAGTCCGCATCGTAATCTGTGACACCGTAATGAACCAAAATCAGCAAATCTCCTTTTTCCTGATTGGTTTCAGAGAAGAAACTATTCTTTTTCAGGTTATGGGCCAGGTCTTGAGCGATATCCATGAAACTGATCTCTTCCATACTGGGGCGGGCCGTATTCCCGGGGAAATACTTACCTTCCATTATGTGATAGGTTTGCACTTTTGACTCTCCTCGAGCTCGATCTAGAGTGTATTCTTCCGTTGCAACTGCTTTAACTGCCACTCGATCGTTTTTCGCTTGAATCAGACTGGTAGATAGGAAAATCGCCAAAAAGAAAAGAAGGGCTGAAATTCGGGAGTATGCTTTCATGATGATTCTTCGGTATCAAAGGGTTTTGGATGACAACGTAATTAGATGTATCAAAGTTAAAAGGAAATGGGAATCCCCAATTTCCTCAGTTAGTGCGGTCCTAGACATCAGGATGTAATGTATGCTGATAGACATTACATCTGCAGACCATGGATGGATTAGTTGGTTTCCTCCTAAATGACCGCGATACCATCAACTCACACAATTGAGTTTAGCCAATTCTACAAGTGGGCGACTAGCGCAAAAATCCCAGGAAATAATAAATTCCCGGTCGTCGTTTCCCGTTCCGAATGCTTCAGACATTCAGATAGGGGCTAACCAACCGGACTCATCACTAAACATCTTTCAGAATGAGTTAAGGCTCCAATTGGTGAGGCCTGAGAAGGATAAATGTCTATTCACAAAACAAACGCACCACCCCGGGAGAGGTGGTGCGAAGTTTTGAATAAACTCTAACAAACCACTAAGTGATCCAAGAACTAGAAGTCATAGGTAACGGTGAATCGATACTCACGTGGTGTTTGTAAGTCAAAGCGGGCATAGGCAGGACCTCCGCTACTATGACCTCCAGGGACTATATAGTCTAAATTACCATCAATCGCCAGACGACTTGGAATGATTTTTCTATCATTCAAGGCGTTTTGAACGTTTAACTGAAAAGTCCAACGACCATCGCCACCGAAGAAAGCACCTCTGGCGGTACGGTAACGCAATCCTAAGTCGGCAATGCTGAAAGGCTCGCCTTCAAACTCGACGCCATTTTCTTCACCGATGATGTTCGCACTCTGCCAGCGGTAACCACTAATAAAGGACCAACCTTTTAGGAACCCTTCCTTAAAATCGTAGGTAGAAAAGATATTCACACGATAAGGACGAAGCCCCCAGCGTTTCTCAGCGGTTTCGATGTTATCGTTGACGTTATCAACCAGGTTAAAAAGCTCCTCTGCGATACTATCCGTAACCTCGGGAGTATTACTGATGGTCTGGCCCTCAGGTAATTGGGATTCCAAAGCCAGGAATTCGGAAATAACCTTCCCGGACTCGTAAGCGCCAGGATTGTCAACAATGTAAGAGACAATAGTGTCTCCTGGTTCAGCATCTGGGTCTGGGTCCTGAATCTCGGCTTCCCTAACTCCCTGAACCAAACGACCATCGGCATCTTTAGTAAGTCCAAGAAAGTCAATGGCTTTACTAAACGAATTGGATACAATCCGGTCGGTTTTGGAAGCGTTGAGCTGCAAGCGCCAATTATCTGTGATGTTGGCAGTGATCCGTAACTCGTAACCATCGGACACATTGTCCCGGAATCGACCATTCACCTCAGGTCTTAACTCCGCTCTACGAGCCAGCAATGCATCTGCCGCGGCCGTACCCTCAAAAGCGTCCAGGTAGGCTCCATAGATGGCTTCCATTGGGGCAGAAGCTTGACTACCGCCAACAACCTCCTGAATAGCCTCGGTTTCATAGTAGACGAGACGACCACTTATGCGGTTATTCAACATGGAAAAATCTATTCCAAAATCGCTACCATCTCCACTCGGAGGAGGTGAGGTTGAACCGTCCGGAAAAACCGTCCGACGAAAGTCGGGAATACCAATGTTACTTCCTGTGTTAGCAACCAGGGAAAAATTGTCGGTCAAATGAAATACGGCTCCAGAGGTACGGACAGTTCCACTAAAGTCAGTTTGTGGTGCCCCTGGGATAGTATTATCATCTGAGGGAGTATCCACTCCTATGTCTAGGTCAGGAATCCATCCAATTACAGGGTCCCTAAAATGACCCGCACGGTCAATCGTTACGTCGTCTTTCCGGTAGCCAAAGGTAAAAACCAAACGATCATCCCAAAAGTGACTCTGAGATACGGCCATCTTTGATTCCGTCACCTGGTTAATCAAAAAGTTGATGTTTCCGGGCTGATCTTCAGCCCAGATCACCGGGTAGGATGTTTGCACCCCCGGTGTAAAACGGTCGGTAGTAATCGTCGAGGGAACATTCCTCCAACTACCAGCTTTCCAAGTAGACCGGTCATCCCAATCAAAATAATTCCGCACCGTTACGCGATTATCAGCATGCAGGTACTGGGAATTTGAGTAGGTGTTACCCTGTGTATCCAAAAAGTTTCCTCGTCCAGCAGGATTACCTCCCAAGGCCAACCAGGTATTACCTCGACGTTGGTTTTCATCCACTTCCGAAGCGGCGACGGCAATGCGATGACGTCCAAAAATGTTGCTACCCGTATCAATATTATAGGAAGTCGACGCACGAATCTCTTCATAGTCGGAGATGTTTTTATCACGACGATAATCCCCGTCAAAATACGGGCGTCCCACATAGGGATTAGGAGTTGCGTAGGGATCAACCACATCCTGAACCACATTAGGATCCCAACGCAGCTTCGGCCGGCTACCCTGAATCTGAGGCACATCGATGTCGGCTGCCTGTTTGCCAAACTGTATGTTGAAAAACCAGTTATCTGTGATCTGAACATCCAGAAACGCGGAATACATATCAAAATCCGTTTCACGATAAAAATCAGGGCCACCAGGATTGTAATGATATGGCAAAATGCTTTGATCGTTTATCCGATGGGCGCGGTCTCCCAATCCCGGGGAACCGTCCGGGTGACGCACTCTTTCTTCATCGTAACCAACCGTATTATAACTACCTGACAGATTGTGAAACGATCCGTCATTTTCGATAAAGGTAAAACGGTTTTGGCCGTTAGCAGCTGTAAACCCACGAGGATTTCCATCTCTGGCACCTACACCAACAGCTCGCTTGGCATTGTTGATTGCTGCACCCTGGCCATTGCCCCTGTAGGGACTACCGATAATATCGAGGATGCCGTCTAATCCGATAGCGTTCAGGTTATCCAAGAAAGGCAATCCTCTGTCTACGATCGGACTTTGCTGAATCGAGGTGCGGTGTTCGAAACCGTCTTCGTAATTGGCGCGGAATGTAATTTTTTCAGTAGGTCGCCAGGTGATCGCAGCATAGTAACGTTCCTTGTCCTGGGAAATCCAATCTCTCCAGTGGCCGTTGTCCTGATTGAGCGCTGCTACTACAATAGCCAATTTATCTTCTATGAGAACTTTGTTATAGCGAAAAGAGGCTCGATCCCTACTGGAAGTACCGAAGCTGTATTGGATCCGTCCGCAGGCTTGAGTTAAAGCGTGTCCCAGAGAGGGTGTTGGTGGCTAAGTAGCCCAAATCCGTAGACTCGTCGACTTCGAACGGGTTAAGGTCGTATACCTCCTTGTCATCTGTGCGACTGGACGTGGTTTCTTGAGCGAATCCACCTAAGGCGAAGGTAAACAGCGGGCACAGCAGTGCATAGATAAAGCGTCTTTTCATAGTAGTAGTAATTATAGTGATGTTCCGGGCTAACGATTTAGTAACCCTGGAACTGGTTTGTGTGGGGTTGTAGAAGAAATTTTAATATACAATCGAAGGTAAAAGTACGGCAAGCATCTTTTGCCCAGAATGTCCATTCCCCCCATTTTTAGGGAGAAATCTGGTAGATATAACTTAAACGAACGGTTAGAAGAACTTTTTTTATTCGGCAATTAATTACCCGTTTGCGACTACCCTCACACTGAAATCAAACAGCATAATTTCTTAAACCTCATACTCAGGATACACCGTTCTGATGATTGAAGACCTAGAACTCGTAAGATACGGTAAACCGATACTCGCGAGGTTCTGGTAAATCAAACCGGGCATAAGCGGGGCCTCCACGACCACCCGGGACTTCGTAGTCCAAATTACCATCAATGGCCAAACGACCTGGAATGATATTCCTGTTATCAAACAGATTGCTAATGTTCATCTGGAAGGTCCAACGGCCATCACCCAAAAATCCTCCTTTATTCCTGGCCGTCCGGTAGCGAAGAAACATATCACCGTATGAAATCGGCTCGCCTTCGAACTCCACACCATTTTCTTCACCAATAATGTTGGCACTTGACCAGCGATACCCTCCTCCAACGGTCCAGCCCTTCAACTTTCCATCCTTGAAATCGTAGGCGGTGAAGACATTTACCCGGTACGGCCGAAGGCCCCAACGCTTTTCATCCGTCTCACGGCGGTCATTGAGCGAATCGACCAGGCCCCAAATCTCACCGGCAATGCTGTTTTCAACGCTAGGAAAAGTGCTAATGGTCTGTCCTTCAGGAAGCTGACTCCCGAGTTCAAGAAACTTAGAAATGACTCCGCCCGATGCATAAGCACCCGCATCCGAAACAACGTATCCGACAAGGGTTTCCCCTTCGTTTTCAGGATCGGGAAAACTGGTTTCTGTGGCACCTTGAATAAATCGAAGGTCCGCTCCTTCCGTTAATCCCAAGAAATCAGCAGCTACGCTGTAAGATTGCGTTACTGTGCGGTCGGTTTTGGAGGCATTGAATGTCAAACGCCAATTATCCGTGAAATTGGCTGTGAGGCTTAATTCAAATCCGTCCGAAACATTGTCCCGGAAATACCCGTTCACCTCCGGTCTGAGCTCTTGTCTTCTACTCAACAATGAACTCAAGGCGGTAGGATTATTCACAAACCCCAACTCATAGGCCGAATAAATGGCCTCCATCGGACCCGAAGCCTGGCTGCCTCCGACTACTTCCTGTTTGGAATTCGTTTCGTAGTAAACAAACCTACCATTGATCATGCCCTCAAAAAGATTGAATGAAATTCCGAAATCCTTACCATCTCCATCCGGTGGCGGTGAGGTGGCACCAACCGGGAATACCGTGCGCCTAAAGTCCGGGATTCCGATATTCGTTGCCTCATTAGCCACCAGGGAAAAGTTATTTGTAATATGAAAAACTGCTCCGGTGGTTCGTACGTCGGCATCGAATTCAGTCTGCGGTGAACCCGGAATGACATCAGCAGTGGAAGGAGTATCAGGCTTGATTGCCAAATCAGGAATCCAACCGATAACCGGATCCCTTCTGTGACCAGCACGATCGATAAGCACCTTGTCTTTCCGGAAACCCAAGGTTAGGACAAAACGGTCATCCCAAAAGTGACTTTGAGAAACAGCCATTTGCGATTCTGTTTTTTGACCAATCTTATAATTGATATTTCCCGGGGTGTCCTCTGCCCAAATGACAGGATATTCGGTAGGTGAGCCTGTAAAACGATCTGTAGTGATCGTTGCAGGAAGGTTTTTCCAGGTTCCGGCCTTCCAGGTACTGAAATCATCGGGGTCAAAATAATTCCGAACAGTCACCCGATTGTCAGCATGAAGGTAACTAGAGTTGGCATATTGATTACCAAACTGGTCCGTAAAGGTGCCTCGCGCAGCAGGATTACCACCGAGGGCCAGCCAAGTATTTCCCCTATGGGAGGTTTCATCAACCTCCGAGGCGGCTATAGCGACGCGGTGACGCCCAAACATTCTACCCAAATCGAGGGTGTAGGAGGTCGATACACGAATTTCGTCATACTCGGAAATATTTTTGTCCCTACGATAATCTCCATCAAAGAAGAAACGTCCGACATAGGGATTAGGGACATCCGCCTTACCGGAAACACCACTGATACCTTGGGTTGTGTTCGGGTCCGCACGGTATTCCGGTCTGGTTCCTTGGAGCTGGGGCACATCAATGTCGGCAAACTGATGGCCATATTGGATATTGAAAAACCAATTATCCGTTATCTGGATATCCGCGAATAATGAATAACTGTCAAAATCCGTTTCACGGTAAAAATCCGGACCACCGGGATTGAGGTGGTAAGGCAAGAAACTCTTGTCGTTGATACGGTGGGGACGATCTCCCAAGCCAGGGGAGCCATCCGGATGCCGTACCCGTTCATCATCATAACCTCCAGTGGTGTAGGTGCCAACGGCGTTGAAAAAAGTGCCATCGTTTTCAATATACGTGAACCGGTTCGCACCCTGTGGCCTGAATCCCGAAGGATTCCCATCCGCGCCAGTTACTCCAACCAATCGCTGGGCGGCAGTAACCTGGGTCGCCTTATTGCCCCTAAGGGTTGGCTTGAAAGTAACGGCAGACAACCCAGACGCCAAAAAGTTGTCATACCAGGGTAACACCATGTCAGTAACGGTACTTGGTTGCAGGGATGTCCGGTGGTCCCACCCGTCCTCAAAATTGGCTCGTAAAGTAATCTTCTCAGTGGGTCGCCAGGTCAAAGCCCCGTAAACTCGTTCCTTGTCCTGCGAAACCCAATCACGCCAGTGTCCGTTATCCTGATATACTCCCGCCACGAGGATGGCCAACTTGTCCTCAATGATGACCTTGTTATAATTGAATTCAGCCCGGTCACGGCTGAATGAACCGAAACGATACTGAAACTCTCCACTGTCCTGGTAAGTGTTCGCGACGCGGGAAGTTTGGTTGATAATACCTCCCGCAGCACTCACCCCGAATAGCACCCCGTTGGGACCACGGGAATCATCGTAACGTCCAATCTTATAAGAATCATCGGGTGTAATAGCCTTGAAATAATCGATGCCACGAGTGGATTCCACACCGCGGGTGCGGATTCTTTGCGTAACGGCCGTTGCATTGGTGAATACATTAAACCCGCCACCAGCCCCATCCTGATCGTTGGTATCGAGCACCGTATTCAAGGAGTAATCAATCAGCTCGTCGATTTCAGTGAGACCGGTATCTTCAATGAACTCCTTCGTCCAAACGGAGACCGAAGCTGAAGTATCCCGAAGACTGGAATTGAAGCGAGTCCCTGACAGGGTATTGGTCGCGGTGTAACCTAAATCACTCGATTCATCGACATTGAAAGGGTTAAGTTCGAAAACCTCCTTGTCCTGCTCGTCGTCATCCTGGGCTTGAGCGAGTGGAATTAACAAACCGAGGGAAATTGGGCACAATAGTATAAGAAGTCGTTTAATCATTTGTTTAAGCTTTGGGTTATAGATGTAATTGATTGAATTGCTACAGTGTTCAGTATATTCGTCATCCAATGGGAAGCGCCTATAGGTTATAAACTATAAACTAACAGTTGGTGTCAGAAACCGTTAGCAATCTCGTTCCAATCTCTGTCAGTTCTGTCCGAGGAGCTGGAATTCAATCTGCTGAATTTGTTGATGAGATACCGATAAAAAAGCAACCTTTTTTGTGTCCCCATTTTTACATTTTTTGATGATAATTAGGAGTCAGTCCGACGGACTTTCCCACTTTAGGGTTGAACCCATCGAAAACTGTCCGCGAACGATGTTGTTGCCTCGACAATCAGGTAGGCTTGGACAGTATAAATTAACGCGTCCGAAACGACTCACTGAGCACCACTTCAACCAGCAAGTCCTGAAACCCGAGTCCCTTGTCCGAAGCTTTGAAAACGATCTTGGCGACCTCTCACGGTCGCCAAAACCCAACGATCGACCTGTTCCATGACCTAGTAGCTTTTAAGTCAGACAATGAGCTAAAATGTCAATGTTTCCGAGGATGTAACAATAATTTTTCTATCAACCGGCGGATAAGTGGTTAATTTATTGTCACCAACTTGGTTCATCCCACGTTCCTATGTTTGAACAGTTTTCCGTTTCACTCAAAATGAAATCCACCTTCGCTCTCAGCCTGGTTTTGTTAATTACTCTTTCTGCCACCATCCCAAGCTCCTTGCCAGGTCAGGCGTCAAATTCAAAGGATACAGATTGGCCTGGCCACATCTCCTTAATAAACCAGACTTTGCCTGATTTTTTTGGCCCCCAAAGTCTTCCCATGAGGCCTGTGCCTATCGAAAGAGCCATTGCAGAATGGGAAACGACCCGCGCAGTATTGGTAAGCATGCCCTTGGCAGCTACCTTGAGTAATCCTCCATTTTTTGACTATTATCTGGCCCTGATCAAAGCAGCCGTGAGCTACGTGGATGTTGGTATCTTGCACGGCGTATCCGATGCAAAAACGGTCGATCGCTTTATAAAACGATTGGAGGATGAAGGGTTCACGGGGGATGAACTTGCAAACATTCATTTCATAGAGAGCCAGGCGTCTGATTTTTGGATCAGGGACTATGGTCCTGTATTCGGACTTGGCCCTGGTGGTGGTCTGGTGGTTTTCGACAATATGTACCGCCCCCTGGAACCGGAGCTGGAAACGTGGAATCAGGCTCCGATGTCCATCGATTCACCCTCTTTGACCCAGGATCACAAAGGATTTGAGAACTATAAAAACGAAAAGCGACGATTGGAGACATCACCGCTGTATATTTCCAAATTCATCCGACAAACTTACAATTATTCAAGTGTGCTGGTGCGACCTCCACTTCACTTACAGGGAGGAGACTACATAACCGACGGAAACGGCAGATTTTATATTTCAGAGGATACGATTCTAGCCAATGCCGACGACAGGGAAACCGTCGAAAAGGTGTTTAGGGATTATTACGGTGCAGACGAGTTGTTTGTCCTCAAATCGTTTCCAGGCATAGCTGCAAAACATTTGGATTTGCTGATGAAACTTGTAGACGAAAACACGATAATTTTCGCTGCCCCTCCCGTTACCACAAACGGAACGAGCAGGCATAACCGCCGTTTATATGCGGAGATCGCGGCTATCCAAAAGTCCAACGAAGCATACCTCAGAAAATATCATCCAAATTGCAAAATTCTACATGCGCCGATACTGCCTCTGTTATCAGAAGATTTTGATACCATACTGAATAAAATTCGGGCGCAAATATTTGCCTATGTTTGCGATGAACTCGGCATTAGTTACCTAACCTATCACCAATTGAGCAGGAATCATCCAGACAGGTTAGAGATCAAAAAAATAGTGGCAGATTATTTGGACAAGCAGTTTCAAAAGCCCATCGATTTGATAAAACATGCTGACCTCGATCTTGTGACTCGTACCTACATGAACGCAGATCTGAATACGCTGATGGATACCAATACAGATCTGAAAACCATTTTTCGGTCCTATTTGAACAGCCTTTTCATTAAAAACAAAGAAGGCGAAACCGCGTGGTTGTTGCCGCGCTACCGAGCTCGAAATGGAGAATCAGCCGAGGACATTGAAAGCCATGAGAAAACGGTCGAGAAACTGTATCGATCTTTAAATCCAGAGGCTAAAATTCATTGGTTGGATTCCGATGTGATGGCTGAAACACTGGGTGCAATCCATTGCACCACTATTTCAATTCCTCATGTGAATTCTGAAAATAGCGCTGCCAAAAAGTTGAGGATTACGAATTAGACCTGTGGTCAACGTATATTAAAATCGTTGCCAGTAGTTTAACTAAAAAACACGTAGCTACAGCACCATTTCAACGGTGGAACCCTTCTGAAAGTTTGGCAGCTCGTGCCCATGATTCCGGAAAACGGCTTTGGCCAACTTCTCGAAATTTCCCTCTACTCGCACCAGCACCACTTCCTTTTTTTGCATTACTACGACGAAAAACTCTCGTGTGAGTTTATCACCTCCCAATGGGGCGTAAACCCCCACGCATTCGTTCTTTTCATGGACCAGAACTATAGGTTCAAATCCATGCGGTTCCATACCCAGACGAACGCGTTTACTAATTTCTTTGAATCGTCCTTTCAGAGAATCTTGAAGCTCATAGACACCAATATCGATTTTGCTTAGGTGGTCGATGTATTCACTCGCTTCTTTTGCTTCGGGTTCATTCAAAAATCCGGCAATGGTTCCCACCAGCCAAATGGGAGCGGCTCCCAGACTTAGCTCGAAATTCGTATTGAGTGTTTCGTTCCCGGAGAACAAAGCTGATTTAACGTCCTTAAATTGCGCGTCTGTCGGACCGCAACCCACGAAAAGGGCGGTGAGGACGGAGATCGCCCCCACTATTGAAAGAGTGCGTTTCATTCTAGCTCTTCTCCTTCAGCATTTTGCCGACCTCATCGAGCTCAGGTATGTTGAGCTGCTTTCCCAGATCTGCCAGAGCTTCAATGGCAACGTTGCCGACGACGTTGATAAATACCGCCTCGTCGCCGGAAGAGACACTTACGACGATTCCTGCAATCGCATCGTCCGAGGGCATGTTGGCGAACACAGCCACATTTTCATCTCCATCTTTAACGGTGACCAACTGTTCCCAATTTTTTTCAGTCAGGTTTTTAGCGATAGCGGAAACACTTTTGGCAAACTGCTCCCGATTCTCCTCGTTCACATCGTATACATGAACACGGACTAATTGGACGCTGCCAATAAGACCGGAGAGGTCCTCGTTTTGCGCTTCGATGATGGATGCGGCCAACTTGAGAAGCGGCCCTTTTAATTGGACCTCGACTTTGGAATCCTCAGCATGCACGCCGATATATTTTGAGAAGTCGATATAGCCAGGATTCGAATCAAACGACTCGATAGCTTGAGCGGGTACTGCCCACAGAAGGGCTGCGGCGCCGAATAGTGATATAAGTTTTTTCATGTTAGTTATTTTTAAGTGTTAAAATCCTTAAGATAACTAAGATACCCACCAATGGTCCGGGCAGTTGCAGGTTTTTTACTGAATCTTCGACTACCCTTTACTTAGCGCGGCCCAACACAAGGAAACTATAAGAGTAATCTGCATTTGAACTATCCCGTCTTTCCAGTTCGACTGTGAAATTGGAACGCCAGTCAGGGAAGTAGGCGACACCTTCTGCTTCGGTATGAACCTGAGTCAGGTATAATCGCTCGGCGTACTCCATTCCTTCCTGGTAGACGGTCGGGCCGCCACAAAGCCAAATCGGGCCCTCACCACCGAGGCCTTGAGCAAGCTCGATTGCCAGGGGCAGAGAAACTGCGGAGAGAACTGCGCCGGGCGAAAAATTGGGATCGCGGCTTAGGACAATGGTATCAGTGTCTGGAAATGCTCCACCCAGCTCTTCGAAACAGCGACGACCTTCGATCATGACGCCTCCTGTGACCTTTTCCTTCCAATAAGCGGTGTCCTCTGGAATCGACCACGGAAGTCCGCCTCCTTCTTTCCCAATGACCCGGTTCTCGGCGCAAGCCACTATCATATAGATCGGTTTCATAAGCAGCGACTAGAGCAGAGCCGGAGATACAAATGAAGGTTAATAATACCTCTTTTAAGAAAGTGCGGATTTTATTGAATAATACGCCCAGCTTGAGGTTTAAATGATAGCGCTATCTTAGCATGAACGAGTCAAAGGCCATTGAAATGTGTTTAAAGGATAAGGACCCCATTGGGTTCGAGTTCCTGGTTGAGCAGTATAAACGCGAAGCTTACTACCACGCACTTTCTTTCACGAACAGCAAAGAGGATGCGGCTGATGCCTGTCAGGATGCTTTCAGAAAAGCATTTGCTGCGATGCCCCGGCTCGCCTCGCTGGACAATTTTTACCCTTGGTTTTACCGCATCTTGAAAAACCATTGTATCAATATGTCGGCCAGAAAGCGCACGGCCAACAAATATCGACAAGCCACCATAGATGGCGAAATTCCGCAGGCTGATTCGGAAAATCCCTCCGAAGAACTTGTAAATAAAGAGACGCGTGAATCCATTCACGAGGTCCTCGAAACCCTAAACCCAACTTTTAAAGAAATACTCACCTTGAAATATTTTGGTGATAAAAGTTATGAGGAGATCGCTGAGTTACTGGAAATTCCACGCGGCACCGTTATGAGCCGCCTGTTTCACGCACGAAGTGCGTTTCGAGATGCCTTCAACGCAGCAGAAAAATCTTTTCCTAACTAGAGAGGTACATGTTATGCAAAAATCAGACGACGAAATCCAAGGCCTTTTGATGGGCCTGTTGGACGGAGAGCTGAACGCCGAAGAAGCCAATTACATTAGCGACTTGCTCCGTAAAAACGAACGTTGGAGGCATGAATATGACTCCCTTCTTGAAGCGCACACTACACTTCAAGGCCTGTCCTTTGAAGAACCGGGAGACAAAGTCTTGAGAGAACTTTGGAGAAGCCCCTACTCAAGATTTGCAAAAGAAGCAGCGATCTGGATGATTATAGGTGGTTATTCGATCCTGTTTTTTATTGGCCTTTATTCATTTTTCTTCAGCAATTCCGGAGGTTGGCAATTCAAGCTGCCCCTGGCGGCGATTGTGATTGGAGGCTTAACTTATTTAACGCTTATGATCCGCGAACGAATCGCGACCCACAAAGTTGATCCCTACAAGGAAGTTAAACGATGATTGCAGCTACAACAAATGACATACCGGGCAAAAAAATTGTCAGGGTTATAGGCATAGCCAGGGGCAATGCCATACGTGCCCGGCACCTGGGCAAAGACATTGGAGCATTTTTCAAAAACATGGTCGGAGGGGAAATTCACGAATACACAAAGCTGATGGCAGAGGTGCGCGAACAATCGATCGACCGTATGAAAGATGATGCGGAGCGCATGGGAGCCAACGCTGTCCTGGGTGTTCGCATGGCCACTTCCATGGTGATGGAAGGGGCAGCCGAAATGGTCGCATACGGCACCGCGGTTGTTATTGAAAACGAGGATTGACTGAAAGTCCCGGAATTAGGGCCAGGATTGGTGAATACAACCAAGGGCAATCCTTCTGCCTTCATTTAAAGAAATCACACAATCGTAAGTGAAGGCGGAAATTTTGACTACATTCATCCCTCAGGATAGGAAACGTCGATTGAAATCTTGATTAATCCCGGCGTTTACCTTCACTATGCTCATTTAAAAATCTGTCTTGGTGCCTAAGACCTGATTCAATGGAGATCATTATACAAGATACAATAGAATGTCTCAAGCAGGGTATTCAGCTCATGTCTTCTTTGAATGCTGAACTCTATACAAAGACTCAGGCCTGCCGTTACAACTCAACCATCGGTGGACATGTAAGGCACAACCTTGATCACTTTATCTGTTTGGAAGAAGGAGTCAAAACAGGCCGGGTAGACTACGATGCCAGACCCAGAAATGAGTTTCTCGAAACTAATCCTGACTACGCCGCAAACAAAATGGCGGAGCTGGTAGAATTTTTAAATTCACTGGCCACAAGCAATTTAGACCTACCATTAAAGGTTAAAATGGATAGCAACGCCAACCATGATGAAATTCAAAAATGGAGCGACTCCAGTTTACGCCGTGAATTGCAGTTTCTAATTAGCCACACCATACATCATTACGCACTGATAGTGACTTTGTGCTCAGCAGACAAGGTCGAGCCTCCGAACGATTTCGGTGTAGCCCCATCCACCTTGCGTTTTAGAAAATCTCTCGACGCTCAATGTGCACAGTAAGTTGGTGTATTCAAGATAACGGATACACATTGTTTTTTAACCGGGACGAAAGCCGGCAACGCGAACTGGCTCAGCCACCCAAGGAGGGAGAGTCGAAAGAAACAAAGTTTCTAAGTCCCAAAGATCCCCAGGGCGGTGGAACCTGGCTTCTGGTTAATGAACACGGAATCTCGATGGGGCTGCTCAACTACTACGATGCGGAAGTTTTCTACAAGCCTACTCATCCCCAATCGAGAGGGTATTTGCCCTTAAAGTTTTCAAACTGCAGCTCCTTGGCTGAGATTGAAATGGCATTAAATAAAGAGGATTTCTCTCCCTACCCTCCCTTGCACTTTCTCAGCATCGAAGCATCAGGCAAAGCCATGCTGCTAACCTGGGATGGTAAGGAAACATATTCGTCCTACCTTAAGGCAAGCGATCTGCCAATTTCGACTTCATCATTTAAAACGGATGAAGTCATTGCAGCCAGGAGAAGTCATTTCGCCAAAACCGTTGCCGAAGCTGAAGACCAAATTGGTGCTCTGGAAACGTTTCACATGAGCGCTCAACCGGAACCCTCGACACACTCGGCATTAATGACAAGGCCTGATGCCAGGACCATCAGCGTCTGTAGGATTGATGTGAGTGAATCGACGGTAAGCATGGACTATCGCGCAAGGCCAGACGATACGGTTCAGTTGAATCCTTCAATTATTGTGACCCTCCCACGTTCCTAAGTATGGGCGCTCAACAAAAACGCCGAAGGATCTTTTCACCCAAGTATCTAATCCTTGTATATGTCGTCGTTTTACTTGCTTCACACACGACACGACTATTTCAACCTGACCAGTTTCCCTATATCGAAGGGCAATCGTTTATTGAGATGCTCGAAATGGATGGCTCCAGGCCGCTCGGGAATAAGATAAGCCTTGCCTATCTCGATATCCCTGCCGATGAACCAAACTCACCCACGTTGGTGATCCTTCATGGAAGCCCGGTGGCATCGTCTTCCCTCCGATCAATCATTCGAAATCTGCGAGGGCAATTCAGGTTGATCGTTCCCGATCTTCCGGGTTTTGGCGGATCAAATAGAACCATTGAAGATTACTCGATATTGGCTCACGCATATTATTTGGATCAGTTGATGGTGGAGTTAGGCATCGAACAATTTCACCTGTCCGGCTACAGTATGGGTGGTGGTGTTTCGATCGAGTATATCCATGCATTTCCAGAAAAAGTTAAGTCATTGCAATTGGTATCTTCAATTGGGGTACAGGAACTTGAGCTACTCGGTGATTACTTTATCAACCACGCAATCCATGGAGCTCAACTGGCCGGGCTCTGGCTTCTGCAGGAATGCGTACCGCACTTTGGTTGGATGGATAATGCTATCCTCAATGTTCCCTATGGACGAAACTTCTTTGACACCGACCAGCGGAATCTACGGGATTACCTTGAAGAGGTAACCGTGCCAACGCTCATCCTGCATGCGGAGGATGACCCTTTGGTTCCCATCGAGGCAGCAGTGGAACATCACCGCATCATTCCGCAAAGTGAGTTAGCTCTGCTTCCTGGAAGCCATATGTTTATTATTTCAAAACCGGAACTAACGGGTCCACCTATGGCAGATTTCATTCGCCGTACAGAAGCTGGAACTGCTCTGAACAAAAGCCAAGCATCCTCAGTCAGAATAGCCGAAACAACACAGGTCTTTGAATACCGCCCACGATCCGCTGACGGGATTGGTCTGGTAGTTCTTTGGTTATTGCTAGCCGTGGCTACCTTCGTCAGTGAAGACCTAACTTCCATTAGTGCAGGGCTCATGGTGGCCAAGGGAGTCATTGGGTTTATTTCCGCTACTTCAGCATGCTTGGTGGGAATTTTTGTCGGCGACATGCTACTCTACCTGGCTGGCCGTTGGCTTGGAAAAGATTTCGTAAGACGTGCCCCTTTGAAATGGTTCGTGTCAGAAGCGGAAATGGTACGCAGCTCCCAGTGGTTTGAAAAACGAGGATTTTTTTTGATCTTCATAACGCGTTTTTTTCCCGGCACACGCTTGGCTACCTATTTTACCGCCGGCATTCTCGGGGTAAGTTTTCTGCGTTTCACAATCTACTTTCTCTTTGCCGCTATAATTTGGACACCCCTTCTTGTTGGAGTCAGTACGGTACTCGGTGGACACATGCTGGAATGGTTTGAAGTGTACCAACACTTCGCGCTCCCTGGGCTGCTCGGCGTTGTATTCTTATTGCTGACGCTGCTCAAGATTGTGGTGCCACTGTTTAGCCATCGCGGACGTAGATTGCTTAAAGGTAAATGGCTGCGTTTTTCACGCTGGGAATACTGGCCGCTTTGGAAATTTTATCCGCCCATCGTTATTTACGTAGCTTGGCTCGGCATAAAGCACCGTTGTTTTACTTGGTTTACGGCAACGAATCCAGGTATGCCGATGAGTGGATTAGTGTTAGAGTCCAAGCATGAAATTCTTACTGCCTTAACACCTGCCGGCTCGGTGATTCCCCGTTTCGCCTTGATTACTCAGTCGACTGAAATCGAAGTACGGTGCGCACGATTCAGGGAACAATTGCGCAAGCTAAATCTTCAGTTTCCAGTGGTTTTAAAACCTGACATAGGCGAACGAGGACTAGGCGTTGCAATCATTCATTCAGAGGAGGAAGCCGAAGCATACTTCGAAAAAAGTCAGGAGGACATAATCGTGCAGGAGTTCGTCGACGGACTTGAGTATGGGATTTTTTATTACAGGCTGCCCAATGAAGAAGCAGGTCATATTTTCTCAATAACAGACAAACGATTGAAAGCTGTTACCGGAGACGGGAAACAATCTTTGGAAGAACTGATACTGAACAACGAGCGTGCGTTGGCCATGGCTCCTTTTTTTACCAGGAAATATGTTAAGCGCCTATTTGAAATCCCGCCAAAGGGTGAGGAGATAAAATTAACCGAAATTGGTACGCACTCAAGAGGAAGCATCTTTCTTGATGGCACCCATTTACTAACTCCAAATCTGGAAGCCGAGATTGACCGGATATCAAAAACTTTTGATGGATTTTACTTTGGTCGATTCGATGTCAAAGTCCCGACTGTCGAGGACTTAAAAAAGGGTGAAAATATTCGCGTCCTCGAACTCAATGGAATCTCATCGGAAGCAACCTCGATTTATGATCCAAAGAATGGACTTTTCACCGCCTACAGGATTTTGTTCCAACAATGGAGAATTGCATCGGAGATCGTGAGGCTACACCGTGAGAATGGAATTCGACCAGCGACTTTTGCCCAGGTTTTCAGGCAATACCTTGATTATAGAAACAGAGAAAAAATAGAAATTTAAAATGATGCATACCGCCAGAGTAACCCCAGAAACAGAACCCATGATCACACCGACAGGGGAGATCATTCACGAACTTATCGGCCTTTATTCGGAGCCGAAAAATCCGCGCCACGGAGTTGCGCAAATCACGCTTCCGCCGGGAAAAGGTGCCGCCAAACATTATCACCCAAAGGCAGAGGAATCTTATTACATGATCTCAGGCACGGCTCAAATGATTTTAGGAGAAGAGCAATCGACCTTGGTCGCGGGAGACGCTGTTTTGATACCTACGGGCGTTCCTCACAAAATCTGGAATGAGTCGGACGAGGACGTACTTTTCCTGGCAATCTGTTTACCTTCGTGGGACCCTGAATGCTCGGTTTATCTCGAATGAGACTTCCGATTTTTGATATAGAAGAGGCGTTAATTTCCTCTGCTGGCCATAAGCGACAGATAATTCTTCAGGCACCTACTGGTTCGGGAAAATCAACTCAGATTCCCCAGATGCTTCTGGACAACGACTGTCTTGGAACCGGCCAATGCGTGGTTCTTCAGCCAAGACGTCTTGCCACAAGGTTACTCTCCAAACGCATTGCGGAAGAGAGAAATACCGAACTTGGGGGAGAAGTCGGTTACCAAATTCGTTTTGAAAATCGGACGTCGAAGAGCACGAGGATACGTCTGGTCACGGAAGGGGTTCTCGTTCGTCAGCTGTTGGGTGAGCCGGATTTGAATGGAATCTCCGCGTTGGTGTTTGATGAATTTCATGAAAGGCATATTGAGGGCGACATCGCCCTGGCATTGGCAAAACAACTACAGGCGACAAAACGGCCAGATTTACTTATTGTTGTCATGTCGGCTACGTTGGAAACGGGCATATTGAAAAATTACTTACCAGACAGTGATATCATCACGACAAAAGGACGTACTTTCCCGGTTGAGATATCCTACCAGCCACTGGGAACCGGCAACCAGAGACCCGTATGGGAAGCGGCTACCGAAGCCTTTAGAAAATGGAGCCAGGAATCGAAGTCAGGGGATGCGCTTATATTCATGCCGGGCGCATTTGAGATTCGTAAGACTATCGATCAATTGAAAAATGACCGCAGCACGCGAGGCTGGAAAGTCCTGCCCCTTTATGGAGATCTGTCGCCCGAACAGCAGGACGCCGCAGTAAATAAATATACCGAACGAAAGGTCATTGTGGCAACGAATGTTGCGGAAACTTCGATCACTATTGATGGCGTAACGGCTGTCATTGACTCCGGTTTGGTTCGTGCGGCGAATTTCGATCCACACCGAGGAATCAATACCCTGTTAATTGAAAAGATCAGTCGGGCTTCAGCCGATCAAAGGGCTGGTCGTGCCGGGCGAACAGAACCGGGGATTTGCATGCGACTCTGGTCAAAAACCGACCACGAAGTTCGCCAGGATCAGGAAGCGGCGGAAATTCATCGTATTGATCTCGCAGAGACCTTGCTGATGCTAACTGCAGCAGGAACTAAGGATTTAGAGCAATTCGATTGGATAGAAGCACCGACCGAAAAAAGCTACATCCGTGCACTTGAGCTGCTGAAAGATTTGGGCGCCTTGGAGCGCGAACATTTAAGGATCACACCTCTCGGGAAGCAAATGGTCTCCTTTCCTGCGCATCCACGTCACGCGCGGATGCTGATTACGGCCGATCAATATCATTGCGTTCCAGAAGTTTGCCTGGCGGTTGCATTAAGCCAGGGAAAGAGTCTCCTTTTACAATCCAAAGATAAACGAATAGATACCGAAAGGGAAAAGATTTGGGGCGAAGAAATCACCTCGGATTTGCAAGTGGAGATCCAAGCCTACCACTATGCGGAAGGCTACCGTTTCCAGACCGATGCTTGCAGGGCCATCGCAATCCACGCAGGTTCGGCCCGCCAGGCAGGACAAATAGGCCAACAACTCCTAAAGCTGGCAGAAAGGCAGGGACTGTCACTTGAGCAAAAGAACACCGATGGGACCGGACTCCGAAAATCCATATTAGCAGGGTTCAGCGATCAATTGGCAAAGCGTTTGGACAAAGGCACTCGTCTATGTGCTCTCGTCCACAATCGTCGAGGTGAACTTCACAGGAGCACAGTTGTTATCGAATCGCCTTTGATTGTGGCAATGGAGATTAACGAAATTCAAGGTAAGGATGTTTCGGTTCTTCTTGGACAAGTTTCCGCCGTGGAAGAGAGTTGGCTAGAAGAACTCTTTCCAGGTGATTTGAAAGAATCGGCAGAAGTCATATTCAACCCTGCAATTCGACGAGTCGAAGGACTAAGAACGAAAACGTTTCGAGATCTCGTACTCACCACTTCTCCGGACAAAGAACCACCTGAAGAAAAAGCGGCAGAGCTTCTGGCCCAAAAAGTTTATGACGGCACACTCACCTTAAAAAAGTGGGATAGTTCGGTCGAAAATTGGATCATGCGTCTCAACTTTCTTGCGAAGGCCATGCCGGAATTAGAGATGCCATCTATAAAGGACGAAGATCGTTTGACCTTGTTGGAACACATCTGCCTCGGCGGTCTCGGTTACAAGGATATAAAGGATCGCGATCCCTGGCCCACACTAAAAGCCTGGCTATCCACCGAACAAAAAGCAGCACTTGATTACTTCGCTCCAGAGCGCATCCAAATTTCCGAGAAGCGCAGCTGCAAAGTACGGTATTTGGAAGAAGGTTCACCGGTTATTGCGGCCAGAATACAGGAGCTCTATGATGTAAAAACTACCCCCTCGTTGGCCGATGGGAAAATCCCGTTAAGGCTGGAGATTCTTGCACCGAATCAGCGTCCCGTACAAATCACGGACAACCTAGAGACCTTCTGGACCTCCGCCTATCCGGCAATTAAGAAGGAGCTGGCAGGTCGGTATCCCAAACATGAGTGGCGATAAAAAAAGCCGCCAGAACATCCGACGGCTTGAATAAAACCAATGGTTTTAATTATTCGGTCGGTCCGGTCGTGTATTGAGCAAGACCGGTTACTGCTCCAGTTGGGTCAGCAATGACAGCAATACTGCCTGCCTCTCCAATAGATGTAACTGGTTGAACAACAGATCCACCCAATTCCTGAGCTTTGGCAACTGATGCTTCGATGTCGTTGACTGTTATAAACGGAACCCAGGCAGGGCCCGGTTGACCTTTTTCAAGAGCCATAATGCCGCCGAAGTTTTCGCCACCGCTCCCGAATACATGATAGCCGGGCATCGGTTCACCATTATTACTCCACCCTACCAGATCACTGTAAAACTGAAGTGCTGAGGTTGGTTCTGACGTTCCGAGCTGCATCCAGCCGATATCTCCGTGATTGTATCCATGCTTTCCCATAATGTTTTTTTATTTGAGGTTTAGGGCACTTTGAATAATCAGTTTTTCTTTAGTTGAGACAAATAAAAGTTCTTGGTGGATTCGGACA